>CAZUXX010000096.1:0-9418 GCA_964624215.1 uncultured Planctomycetaceae bacterium | reverse complement strand
ACAAGAAGTCCTCGCGATTCACCGGCGGGTTTCAGTTCGATCCAGGGAATGCGCTCACCGCTTCCCTTGCGCCCGCACCATCCGAGCGTCACTGTCGCTCCGTTGATCTCCCGCTGAGTGCTCACCGTGGACTCGATGTCACCCGGCCTGGGCCAGTCAGTATCAAGTAACACCTTCACTGCGGGTGACACCATGTCGCGGTAGGCCTGCGGCGACTGTTGTCCTTGCTGCACGAGCGATTCGTACCATTCATCGGATTCTGCCGTCAGACGTTGTCTGAGCAGCTCGGCGGAAAGAGCATCCTGCGGACGGGGATGCTCTGATGTAAAGACGGTGAGTTCGTCCCGGCCGAGCCGTTCAAAGTCCTGTTCTTCGATCGGCTCCTGCGCACCCAGCTTGAGGTGTTCGTTGAGCCAGCTGTACATCATCTTTCTGGCGACTTCGTTGTAGTTGTGTCCGAATTGTGCGAAGCATTCGGCTGCGACGTAGTCCTGTGCCTCGTAGAGCGAATACACCTGCTTCAGCTCCGGGAGTCCACGTCGCTCGATGTCGATCGTCCAGTCGTCGGCACCGGTCATCGCCAGCGGTCGTGGTGCCGTGCAGGCAGCGATGGCGACATTGTTGATACCGATCCGCAGGTGGCTGGCATTCTCACAGACGCAGCCCCCCTGCATGTTCGTCGAGACCATGACTGCCGGAAACGCGACATGTGGTCGGGGATCCAGTGCGCAGAGCATGAACGTCTGGGTTCCACCGCCACTGGCGCCGGTGACGGCAATGCGTTCGTGATCGACTTCGGGCAGTGACAGCAGGAAATCGAGTGCGCGGATCGAGTTCCAGGTCTGCAGTCCCATCAGGTTCTGGGAGCGGAGCTCTGCCTGGGCGTCGCTGAAGCCGTCCTGGTGATCGAGCGGTCCCTGGTCGGCGTAGCCGATCATGTCGTAATGGAACACGACACATCCCATCCGGGCCAGTTGCACTATTCTTGCCTGCAGCGGAGAGCGGGCCGCCTCCATTCGAGACTCGGCACCCTGTTCAATCTGTTTACGGGCGGCTGCTTCTCCTGCGTCGTAGAACCGCCCATTCGCCCAGTGCCCGTGCGGGCAAAGGACGCCGGGGTGCTGGCCCCTGGTGATTGTCGCTGGTTTATAAAGGCTGCCGGTGACATAAAGACCGGGCCGGCTTGCGAACCAGACCCGCTCGACAACGTAACCATCCCGCCGGACAGGACTGTGAATGACCGGCTTTAGAGGTGTTTTTTCGGGCATCGGCCACAGCCCCGTAGCGACTTGCAGACGCATCTGGATGGCGGCTTTTTAGTCTGCCATTCGTCTATTGATGCCGGCGGCTGCCAGGGGTGGTCCTTGTCCCTCAGCGAGCGCAACGGCTTGAGACGTGCATCCGGGACGGTTTCCGGGAAGACCCGATCGGCCGACGGGACGTCGTCTGCAAAGCCGGAAGGCGAAACCAGGGCCACGGCGAGAAGTGCGATCAGGCACGGCAGCGAAGTGAGAAGTCTCATCAGAGTGGTCCGGCGAACATCGGAGAGAATCGATGACTCAGTTGTGCGGATCCCGGGCTGTGTCGTCAAGCCGGTGGTGCCGTCCCCGTCAGGTGATGGTCGCAAGGACATACAATTCGGGTGCGGCAAGGTTGCGTTGCGACGTCACTCTCCGACGGACGGGGGATGCTGATGCGAGTTTTTGAGGTCGGGATGAGAATCGACGACGGAAGTCGCCTCCGGGCCGGGCGAGGCTTTCCAGTGGAATCAAGGTCTCCTACCCTCTCGGGCCGTGTGTGACGATCCTTCGGACGAGGATTCCGCTGCGGGAGAACGAGTTCCCTTCGTCTCCCTGATTGAGGTGTCTGCGTCCGTGCGGGCCTGACAGACGATGGGTGAAAGTGGACGCGGGCGCAACCGTCTGCGTCCGGGCGCCAGTTCCTGTTGAACACCGTAGGACGACGTTTTTTCGTGTACCGGCTGCTGCATATCTCGGATCTGCATTTTGGGCCTGCGTATCTGCCTCACGTGGGCGAGGCGCTGATGCGGATGATCCCCGATCTTCGTGCCGACGTGATCGTCATCAGTGGCGACTTCACGCAGAGGGCCAAGGTGGAGCAGTTCGAGGAGGCGGCGGCGTACCTCGCCCGATTGCCGGACGTGCCGGTCATCAAGGTGCCGGGCAACCACGACGTACCGCTGTATCGGGTGTGGGAGCGATTCACGGCACCACATGAGCTGTATCGCAAGTACATCTCGGAGGAGCTCGATACGGTTACGCGGATGGACGGGTTGACGATTGTCGCACTCGATTCGAGTGCTCCGCGGATGGCGGTGACGAATGGCCGTATCAGCCCAGAGCAGATTGAATACTGCGCCCGTGCCTTCGCACACACCGAGGAGAACGACCTGCGAGTCGTGGTCGCGCACCACCATCTCGCTCCGGCCCCCGATTACAAGCGGGAGCAGGTTCTACCCGATGCCCGGGACATTCTGGAGCGATTCATTCAGATGCGGGTCGATCTGGTCCTCGGAGGTCACCTGCATCGTGCGTACATCGGCAACTCGCTGGATGTCCATCCGGGAGTTGCCCGCGATCGTGGCACGATTATCGTTCAGTGCGGAACGACGACATCACGTCGAGGACGCGCGCGTGAACGGGAGAAAAACACGTTCAACCTGCTCGAACTGGATCGCGAGATGGTGCGTGTCACGCATTACATGTATTTCGAGGAAGAGGAGTCGTTTGGACCGATGAGCCGGCATATCTTTCCCCGTCCGGGCCGGAGATTTGTCG
The DNA here is from genome assembly GCA_964624215.1 of uncultured Planctomycetaceae bacterium. Lineage (GTDB taxonomy): Bacteria > Planctomycetota > Planctomycetia > Planctomycetales > Planctomycetaceae > CAZUXX01. The sequence continues at coordinate 6,620 of CAZUXX010000096.1, read as the reverse complement.
AGGCGGCACTCGACGTCAGCCCGCCCCCGCCGACGGAGCCGATCTGATGGCGGGTGCACTTCGGGGAGACCGACTGTATGTGAATCTCAGCGCCGCACAGACGCGACAGCGCCTTGCCGGGCGAGGACTGGGAGTGCGCAAGGTTCACTCCGCCGGACGTGGCCAGGCGGTCGTGATTCATACCGCCACCGGGGAGCATCTCGAGGACCTGCGACGATTGTTCGCAGATGTCGGCAGCTCACTCACGGAACAGGAGCTGGGGGATCCTGTCGAAACCTTGCCGAATCTCGGTGCGGCGACAGCGCGCTGGCTGGGGGAGGCCGGGATCCATACCGTGGAAGAGCTGCGTCGGATCGGAGCGGTGGCCGCGTTTGAACAGGTGCGACGCATCCAGCCGGAGGTGTCGCTGCAGCTGTTGTGGTCACTCGCGGCTGCGCTCGAGGGACGTGACGGGAATGATCTGAGCGACGCGGAAAAGAATGATCTGAAGTCGAGGCTTTCCCGTTAACGGCTCTACTGCCTCGAGAACGCCACGAACCGGAACTGACGTTTGACGGAGCTCATGCGACAGATTCGCAACCGATCTGACGTGCCGACCCGGATGGTGCGGTTGGTCCTCGTCGCACTGGTCCTGGCTGTGGTCGCTGGCGACGGATGCGCAGCCCCCTTCGACGATCTGCTGAAGACGCTCGAACCCTCCGGGGCAGTCAACGACTTCGGAAATCTCCTGAGCGATGCGGAGAAGGAGGCACTGGAGCAACGGTGCCGCGAACTGGAGGAGAAGACGGGCGCGGAGCTGGCGGTCGTGACGCTGCCCTCGATGCAGGGGGGGCAGATCGATGATTTCACGAACAAGCTGTTCGAGAATGGGGGAGTGGGCAAGCAGAGTCAGGACAACGGGGTGATGCTGCTGGTCTCGCTGGAGGAGCGGAAAGCCCGCATCGAAGTCGGGTACTGGCTCGAAGGGATCCTTCCCGATGCCTTTGCCGGACGGATTCTCGAAGAGGAACTGTTCTCGCGATTTCGGGCCCAGCGGTATGCCGAAGGACTGCAGGCGACGGTGCAGCGGATCGCAGACGCCATTGAAAGCGGTGAGCCACCTATGGATGGCGGTGCCGTGGAAGCCGGGCGGCCTGAGCCACCGGCGTCGTCGCTGATTTGCATCATCCCCTTTCTGTGCGTGTTCACGGGAATGCCGGCATTGCACTTTGGAGCGAACCTGCGTGCCCGTCGGATCGGCCCGGTGCTGTTCCTGCTGGTCTTTATCGGGTTTGCCTTCGTCTGGGCAATGTTGTTCGGGCTGCCGGGATGGGCACTGGCCGTGATCGGCATCTTCGATATGTTCGCCATTCTGGCGGGATACCGCTTCCTTCAACTGAACAACAGCCAGTCGCGTCGCATCAGCGGCGGCCCTTGGGGAGGCGGAATCTGGGGAGGATCGGGCCGCCGGGGTGGTGGCTGGAGCAGTAGCGGTTTCGGCGGCGGCGGATTCGGTGGCTTCGGCGGCGGCCGCTCCGGGGGCGGCGGCGCCAGTGGAGGCTGGTAAGAATGACGTCGGGGGAACAGGACCTGCAGAGCTTTGTCCACGAGGTGCGTGCTGCACTCCGGTCGACGCTGCGCGCGATCGTTCTGTACGGATCTGCTGCCGCTGGTGACTTTGTTCCGAACACGTCCCGTTACGATCTGCTGATTCTGGTTGATCCCCTGGGGCCTGCCGAGCTGAAGGCGCTATCCGAACCTGTTGCGCGTTGGCATCGGCAAGGGCAGCCGCTGCCGACGCTCATGAGCTCCGCCCAGTTGCGTTCGTCGACAGATGCGTTTGCCATCGAACTTCTGGATATGCAGCAGTCCCGGCGGGTGCTGTACGGAGACGATCCGATCGCGGGACTCGTCGTTGATCTCGAGGATCTCAGGCATCATCTGGAGCGGGAACTGAAGGGGAACCTGCTTCGGCTGCGACAGCAGTATCTTCTCGTGAGGCAGGAGCCGGCCCAGATGCGAGACCTGATGTCGGAATCCCTTTCGACCTTTCTGGTGCTGATGCGAGCCGCGCTGCGGTTGTTCGAGCCGCAGGTGCCGGACTGCAAGGTGGATGCGATGCAGCGGCTGGCTGGCCGGATCGCGTTCTCGCAGCGTCCTTTCGCGCGCATCGACCAGTTACGGAGCGGTAAGGCCTCGATTCGACCGTCTGATCTGGACCCGCTGTTCCACGATTACGTGGCTGCCATCGAAGCGGTGGCCGACGGTATTGACCGCTTTCTTCATCGACAGGAGAGCCCCTCCCATGAGTGAGACGTTGACGAGCGGTCCCATGCGGAAACCGCTGTTGCTGGTCGGGTGTGGCGTTGTCGCCGTTATCGGACTGTGCCTGCTGATACTCGGGTATCTGTACGTGTCCGTCGGGAATCGGCTGGTTGCTCTGGATGAGGCTCGGGAATCGCAGTGGGCGCAGGTGGAATCGGTGCTGCAACGGCGGTTCGATCTGATCCCCAACCTGGTCGAGACGGTGCGGGGCTATGCCGACCACGAGCGGGAGGTGCTCTCGGAAGTGACCCGCCTGCGGAGTCAGTGGGGGGCAGCAAAGACGGTGGAAGAAAAGGCGGAGGCTGCCACGGGACTGCAGTCAGCGCTGGCGCGACTGCTCGTTGTTGCCGAACGGTATCCGGATCTGAAGGCCGACCGCGGTTTCCAGAATCTGCAGTACGAACTGGCAGGGACGGAGAACCGGATCAACGTCGAGCGTCAGCGATACAACGAGGCGGTTCGCAATTACAACACGGCGATCCGCCAGTTTCCGGGCAGTCTGGTTGCGTCAATGCGCGGTTTCACTCCCAGCGACGCCTATTTCGAAGCCGACCAACAGGCCCGGCAGGCACCGCAGGTCGACTTCGGACCGAGAGAACGCACCGAGACCGACACCGAGTGAGATCGTCAGAGAATCGGTCACCGCAACGGGTGCGCCCCGCACCCGGCCCTTGTGGATTGCCGAATTGATTGCCGTTGGCTCGACTCGTCGGGCGATCAGAACTCAGCGTTTCGGGGAGTTCTGGGGAAGGGAATCACGTCGCGGATGTTCTGCATTCCGGTGATGAGAAGCATCATCCGCTCGAGCCCCAGCCCGAACCCGGCGTGCGGAACGGTACCGAAGCGGCGCAGGTCGAGGTACCACCAGTAGTCCTCGGCGGGGAGACCGCACTCGGCGAGGCGGCTCTGCAGGACATCCGGCCGGTGTTCGCGCTGGCTGCCGCCGATGATTTCGCCGACGCGAGGGACGAGAACGTCCATGGCCCGGACGGTCCGACCGTCGTCGTTGCAGTACATGTAGAACGGTTTGATCGACCGCGGATAGTCGAACACGATGATTGGCTGGCGGAAGTGCTGCTCGGTCAGAAAGCGTTCGTGCTCTGCCTGCAGGTTGGCCCCCCACTCGACCGGGTACTCCCAGGACTGGCCGGACGAGGTGAGGATGTCGACGGCTTCGGTATAGGAGATTCGTCTGAAGTCGTGCTCGAGGATGCTGTTCAACGTTTCCGCGGTCGTGTTGTCGATGCGTTCGTTGAAGAAGTCCATGTCCTCGGGACACCGCTCGTAACAATCGCGGATAATCGTTTTGATGAAGTCCTCCGCCAGCTGCATGTTGGCGTTGAGGTCCGCGAAGGGGACTTCGGGTTCGATCATCCAAAACTCGGCCAGGTGCCGCGCCGTGTTGGAGTTCTCGGCGCGAAAGGTCGGTCCGAACGTGTAGACCGGTCCGACCGAGGTCGCGAAGGCTTCAGCCTCGAGTTGTCCGGAGACGGTCAGCGATGCCCGTTTGCCAAAGAAATCGTTGGAAAAATCGAGGGACGAGGGCTTCTCTTCTTCGGAGTGGAGGAGCGTGGTGACGGTAAACATCTCGCCCGCACCTTCGCAATCACTGGTCGTGATGATCGGGGTGTGGACGTAGAGGAACCCGCGCTCCTGAAAGAAGCGATGGATCGACCACGAGACAGCGTTGCGCACGCGGGCGATTGCCCCGAACGTGTTGGTTCGCGGACGCAGATGAGCGATCTCCCGCAGGAACTCGAAGGAGTGACGCTTCTTCTGCAGGGGATAGGCGTCTCCCCCGGACTCTCCCAGCAGTTCCAGCGTTCGGGCGTGCAGTTCGACGCGCTGCTTTGTGCCCTGGGATTCCTTCAGTTCTCCGGTGACACGGAGGCTGGCGCCGGTGTTGACCTGTTTGATGTGCTCCTCGTAGCCGGGGACATTGGCGTCGACGATGATCTGCAGATTCGCCATGCAGGAACCATCGTTGAGCTCGACGAACGAGAAACCGTGCTTGGAATCCCGCCGTGTGCGGACCCAGCCGGTGACATCCACGGTTGTTCCCGGTTCACCTTCGAGAAGTAACTGAGCAATGCGGGGCATTGTGTGTCGCAGAGATGGAAGGTCAGATGTGAGGGGTTGCAGTTCCAGATGGAGTTCGGGGGATTCGCGGCCTCCTCCGGATGACAACGTGCCTGATCGCTACCGCGTGACCCTGTCCGAGTGGCCGCAGGCGCCGGGCGCGCTCTAGAAGGTGCCGCTTCGATTCTCGAAGTGAGTTGGTTTCGCCAACAGGGTGCCGCCTCCGCGGATCCATTCGGCAATGAGTGGTAACAGCTCGTCGACGGTCAGCCGCGGCTGACCGTATTTCGTGCGCATCATCGATCCGTCGTTGAGCAGGGCGTCCGGCTGTTCGCAGCCGGTGAATTGCGGTTTCTTCCCCAACAGTTCTCCCAACCGTTCACAGACTTCTCGCACCTGGAGAATCTCCGGCCCGGCGACATTCACCGGGCGGGCGGGAACAGCGGCCTCCCTGAGCGCACAGAGCGCCAGTGCATTGGCGTCCCCCTGCCAGATGACGTTGACGGTCCCCATGCTGACATCGACGGGTTCTTCGTTGTAGACCTTGCGAGCGAGGTCGACCAGCACTCCGTACCGCAACTCGACGGCATAATTCAGACGGATCAATGCGGTCGGAAGGTCGAAACGGCGACAGAAGAATTCGTACGTTCGTTCGCGTCCCAGTGCACTCATCCCGTATTCGCCGATTGGGACGAGCGGAGTCGATTCGGCCGCCCCGGCACTCGAAACCGGGACCAGCGGGTAGACGTTGCCGGTTGAGAACGCCACCAGGCGGCTGGCATTTTGGAAGCGTTCACAGATGCGGGCCGGGACCCAGGTATTCATGGCCCACGTGAGATCGGGACGATCGGACGTCCCGAACTTGGTCCCGGTCATCACGACGATGTTGGGCACGTCGGGAAGTGAGTCCAGCACGTCGTCAAACAGATCTCCCCGCAGGATTTCGACGCCGGCGGCGGAGAGCGATTCTGCCGAGTGCGCCTCCGAGAAGCGGCTGAAGGCGTAGATCGTGCGTCGGGTTCCGGCGGCATCACTGGCCCGGCGGGCCATCCGCACCAGGGTCGGCCCCATCTTGCCGCCAGCTCCGATGAACAGCAGATCGCCTTCGATCTGTCGGAGGGTTTCGATCGCAGCTTCCGTCGGCTCGCTCAGCCGATTTTCAAGTTCGTCAATCGTCCACATGTCGCCAAGGTATCAGAAGTCAGTGCGTCGTTGCAGCCGGCCCAGGGGGGCGACCAATCAGCGGTCGCTCATTTGACCGGGCCCGCCAGGTTCGCTAATTCAGCACGCGACGCCACGCATTTGAACGGGGGAAAATCATGGAACAGCCGCAGTACAGGTCCGCGACACTCTGCGTGCATGGAGGTCAGGAACCCGATCCGGCGACAAACGCCCGGGCAGTCCCCATTTATCAGTCAACGTCGTTCGTTTTCAACGACACCGATCATGCAGCGCGGCTGTTCGGCCTGCAGGAGTTCGGAAACATCTACTCGCGGATCATGAATCCGACGTGTGATGTTCTTGAGAAGCGGGTCGCCCTTTTGGAAGGGGGGAGCGGCGCGCTGGCGGTCTCTTCGGGACAGGCGGCCGAAACCTTCGCGATTCTCAACATTGCCCGGTCGGGGCAGAACATCGTCTCGTCAACCAGTTTGTACGGCGGAACCTACAACCTGTTTCAGCACACGCTCCCGAAGCTCGGTATTGATTGTCGCTTCGTCCCGGGAGACGATCCGGAGAACTTCCGGAAGGCCATCGACGACAACACCCGCTGCCTCTTTGTTGAAACGATCGGCAACCCGCGGTGCGACGTGGCCGATCTGGAAGCGATCGCCGAAGTCGCTCACGAAGCAGGGATACCGCTGATCGTCGATAATACCTTCGCCTCCCCCTGTCTCTGCCAGCCCTTCGCGCACGGGGCTGATATCGTCGTCCACTCCTGCACCAAGTTCATCGGTGGCCACGGCACGTCGATCGGCGGCATTCTCGTCGAGAAAGGGGACTTCCCCTGGGACAATGGCAAGTTCCCGGAACTCACCGAGCCGGACCCGTCCTACCACGGGATGAAGTTCTACGAGACGTTCGGGGGGATGAGGCTGGCGTTCATCCTTAAGGCCCGTACGCAACTGCTGCGTGACCTGGGCTCGACCATGAGTCCGTTCAACGCCTTCCTGTTCCTGCAGGGGCTGGAAACGCTGCACCTGCGCATGGAGCGCCAATCCTCCAATGCGCTCGCCGTT
>CAZUXX010000095.1:9163-9419 GCA_964624215.1 uncultured Planctomycetaceae bacterium | reverse complement strand
GTCGACAAGCGCGACTTCTTCGCCTTCGGTGGCAGTGATCGCGCGGCCGTCGATGGGGCGGCCGGACCGGACGATGCGCCGCTCGTCGTCGGTCATGACATGACGGGGCAGATGGTCGACGGCCAGGCCACAGGGCAAAAGCCGATTTGAAAGGTCCTCGAGTGACGCGAGTGAGTCGAGATCGCTGGCCGAGCCGACATCGAAGGGGCCGATACAAGTGCGTCGCAGTTGGCTCATCACGGCTGCGGTCCCGAGC
>CAZUXX010000095.1:6075-9153 GCA_964624215.1 uncultured Planctomycetaceae bacterium | reverse complement strand
ACAGCGAACTGCGTCAGCTTCAGCTTGTGGATACAGACCACGCGAGCAGTGAGTTCGAAGCTCTCGCCAGCGCGTGCGCGGGCATAGGCCCGCTTTCCCTGAACCTTCACCGCTGAGTACGCGGGAGGGACCTGCTGAATCGTCCCGGTGAACTGAGGCAGGATCGCTTCGAGTTCAGACCTTGTGACCGGACGCGCATCGGAGAGCGGTTGGACATCGCCGTCGACGTCACCGGTATTGCTCGTGACGCCGAGCAGAAATTCCGCCTCGTACGTTTTGGGCTGTTGCTGGACGTAGCGGATCAATCGCGTTGCCGGGCCAATGGCGACGACCAGCACACCGGTCGCGAGAGGATCGAGCGTTCCGGCATGGCCCGCCTTGAGCTTTCGCTTGAGTCGCGTGATTCGGTTGATGACGTCGCGGCTGGTCAGGCCTGCCGGCTTGTCGACGTTCAGAAAGCCGTTCATGAATCGGGGAGCACTCCGGCCGTCAGAGAGATGCGCCGGAGGAGTCGAGAGTTTGTTCGGGGGAGTTCAGGCGGGGATGCATGAGCACTGCGCGCAGCTGTTCGATGCCGGGGGGCTTGACGAGGTGGTCGTCGAAACCGGCCTTAAGCGCGTTCTCGCGGTCCTGGTGGGTCCCGTAGCCGGTCAAGGCCACCAGGACAGCATCCCGGAAGTCGGGATTTCTCCGGAGTCGGCGGGCCACCTCATGACCATCGATCTCAGGCAGTCCGATATCGAGGATGATCAGATGCGGCTGCACGCGGAGTGCCGTCTCGAGAGCGGTGCGTCCATCATAGGCGGTTGAAATCTGATGTCGGCCGAGCTTCGCAAGCAGCAGGGCGACCATGCGTGCAGCCGCCCGGTTGTCGTCGACAACAAGGACTCGCAGCGACTGCTGGAGATCGACCGTTTCGGAAGTCTGTTGTGTGTCGTCGCCTCCGGGAATGAGAGGCAACCGGATTCTGAACGTGCTGCCGTGTCCCGGTCCGTCGCTGGCGGCTTCGACAGCTCCTCCATGCATTTCGATGAGATTGCGAGTGATCGTCAGCCCGATGCCGAGCCCGCCCTGCGAGCGGTCGACCGTCGTCGGTGCCTGTGTGAACAGGTCGAATACCTGGGGCAGCAGGACGGGATCGATGCCGATTCCGTAGTCCCGGATGGTGATCACCGCCTGGTCGTTCTCGCGGGCGAGTGTTAACTCGATCTTCGAGTGTGCATCGGAATACTTGGACGCGTTGTGCAGCAGGTTCGACAGGACTTGTGCCAGTCGCACGGCATCTCCGCTGACCCACAAGGACTCTTCCGGCAGGGACGATTCGAGTCTCTGGTCGGCGGCAATCATCAGCGGGCGGACGGTATCGACTGCCCGCGAAATCACGGAGGCGAGTTCGACTGGGGTGATTCTCAGTTCGACCCGTCCGCGCATGATGCGGGAGACGTCGAGCAGATCGTCGACGAGCCGGATCAGATGTTCGAGTTGCTGCTGCATCGGCTCGATGATGTCGGGATCGGTGCCACTCATTTGCAGCAGGTCGAGCCCGGTGCGAATCGGTGCCAGCGGATTGCGGAGTTCGTGAGCGAGCATCGCGAGGAACTCGTCCTTGCGACGGTCGGCATCGCGCGCTTCGCCGTAGAGCCGTGCGTTCTCGAGGGCGACGGCGGCCTGCCCTGCAATCCCGATGACGATCTGCTCGTGCATCGGGGTGAACTGTCCGGGGCGTGAGTGTCCGAAGAACAGTCCGCCCCGCACCTGTCCCTCGCGGGTGAGGATCGGGACAGCCAGGAAGCTGCGGACATGCAGATCCTCGGAGTGGATCATGCCTTCGGCATCGCTGTGCAGATCGTCGCGTCGCTGCAAGGCCCCTTCGCAGAATGTCGGTTCGAACAGGTCATCCTCGTGGCGGGCGCGGAACTCGTCGAACTCACCTTCGCGAATTCCCTTGAGGGCACTCAGAGTGAAGGCGCGTTCGGCATTCTGCAGGTGGTAGAAGCAGGCGCCAAACTCGGCCCCGACCAGGGAGAGTGATTCGTCGGTCACGAGCTCCATCACCGTTTCAAGCTCGAGTTCCGAGGCGAGCGACTTGCCGACGCGATTGAGAGTTTCGGAGATACGGGTTGCCTCCCGCAGTTCCTCCTCCATCTGCTTGCGGCGGGTAATCTCGGTGATCGACCCGATATACCCGAGCAATCGTCCCGAGGCATCGAACCGTGGAGCGGCCGAGTCGATGGCCCAGCAGATCTTTCCGTCGGCCCGGATCAGTCGATGTTCCTGGCGGAAGGCCTCCCCGGTTGCATGTGCTGTCGCGAATGCCTGCTGGAAGGTGAGGCGATCTTCCGGGGGGATGGCATTCAACCAGCCGAAGCCAAGCCCGGTCTGTTCGTTCTGTCCCGTGAAGGCATACCAGGACGCGTTCAGGTAGGTGCAGGCTCCATCGGGCTCCGTCATCCAGATCATGACCGGAGCATGGTTAGCCATGTGTCGGAACCGGGCCTCGCTCTCTCCCAGCGCCGCCCGGAGTTCGTGCTGAACGGAAACATCAAAGCACACGCCCAACAGACCGGTCTGCCCGTCGGTGTCGTCCAGTGGAATCAGATAAGCCAGGACAGGATGCTCGCGGGCTGCGGCATCCCGCAGGTGCAGTTCCGTCACTAAAGGCTCGTTGCGTTCGAGGACGCTGAACAGTTCCTCCGGGTTGGTGTGAATGTCGTCAGGATGCAGTCGCTGCCAGACAGTTCGACCGATCTCGTCGGTCATCTGGGTGCCATGCAGATCCAGCCACGCGCGGTTGACCCACGTGATCGCTCCGCTGGCGTCGGCGGAGAACATCGGGAGCGGCAACTCGCGGCCGATCTTGCGAAACTGATCGTGTGCCGCAAAGCGGGACTCGATGGACACCCGCTGATTTTCAAGCGTCCGCCCCAGGGCTCCCGAGAGCTGTGACTCAATGACTGGCAAGAGTGTCCGGGCGATTTCGTCGCGGCGGCAGACCGGGTTCAATCCGAGGATGACAAAGGTCGCCGTCTCGACTTCGGCTTCGCACTGCAGGGGGAAGACGAATGCTTCCTGCACGGG
>CAZUXX010000095.1:1021-6065 GCA_964624215.1 uncultured Planctomycetaceae bacterium | reverse complement strand
AGCGTCCGCGACCGGTGCCGCGTGATTGTTCCGCGGTCAATGCCACCAGCTTGCCGGGCGGTGATTCAACCGCGCTCAGGAGCGGCCACACCGGAGCCGACGGACCGAACTGATCCGGCGCCAGCATGTGGCCTTCCGGCAGACCAGCGCAACCGACCTTGCGTGCCACCCCGGACTGGAGGTCCAACTGGTAAACAATCGCAAAGGGAAACAGCGACGGGTCGGCGGCCAGCATCCGAGCTGCCTGATCACAGACCGCATCAGCCGTTGACCGGTGCAGGCCGGTTGCCAGGGCGGTGACCAGCTCCAGTTGACGTCGCTGCGATTGTGCAACGGTTTCGTCATGTGCAACGAGGAGCACACTGTTCGAGGGACATTCGAGCGGCGAGATCGAGAACCGGAGCCAGGATTCCGTCTCGTGCCCGTGCTCACACGTCAGAAAAGGGATCGGCTCACTGATCTCTTCGCGGCGGGTCCTCAGGGCGGATCGAATGGGAGACTCGAGCTCTGCCCATCCCTGCGGCCAGTGTCGGGCGATAGGCTCCCCCAGGATGTTCTCCCCGTCGAGGCCGACGATCGACGAGGCAGCGTCGTTCAGCACACAGCGGTGGTCCCGCCCCCACAGAAGCAGGGCCGGCTGCCGGGCGCGCAGCACCGAGAGCACCGATTGTCTCAGCAGCGGCGACCACGCGGAGACCGGCCCCAGAGACGATCTGGACCAGTCGTGGCCAACAATCCGGCGTCCCGCTGTGCCGAATTGCGCAAAGGTGTCGATTCCGTTTGAGCCGCCAGGTCCGTGCCGGTCGATCATCGCGCTGAACCCGCCTGGCTCGCGCAACGATGACCCTGCAGTCGGACAGGCAGAGCATTCATCGTCCGAACAGATCTCCTGATCGCGCACAGTATTTTCCGAAGCGGTGCGGTTTGAGAGGGGAGACCTCTGAATCATTTCCCCAAAAGGCCAGTGGCCAGAGCAAACAGCTCCCCCGGGAAACTCCGGGTGACGTGTCAGGTGCAGCTTGGCAAATTGCGTGCCCGGACTCAATCACAGGGGGAACTGTCGGTATTCTGGCAATCCGGCCGGCCACAAAAGGGGACCGGCTGCGCGTTGACCGTCCCCATTGTCCGCTGACCGCGCAGCAAGCGACTGTCACGGCGACCGAATGGCCGTCCTGATTACCGGGATCGCATACGATGTGCCAATTTCCGAGAGAGATGGCTCGCCCTGTTCGTGCCGGGGCAGTCCTCGTACAATCGAACGGGATCCAACAGGAGTTCCAGCCATCAAAGGTCCAGGACTGAAAAACGATCTGGATGTCCGCCGGCTCTGGCGTTGCCCGGAGTGCGGCTATGAGAGGCGGGTTTCCGGAAGTCGGACCGCAGTCCGGTGTCGTTGTGCGTCTCGACCGTTCATGACTCTGGTGGGCGAACGCTGCTCACGCCCCAGTCAGAACCGGCCGGTCGATGTCTATGTCAGCTGGGAATCGCTGGTGGGCGACGATTCGTCGCCGCACGACACTGTCGGTACACCAACAGAGGATGCTGCGCCCGGTGCGGCGGAGAGCGTGAGCGGACAGTACCCGGAAGGACAGCCGGTCGCCGAGGGGAACGGCTCAGAAGGAACGGCATCGCCAGCGATCGAGGTGGCCCACCACGCCGACGGGGAGTGTTCAAAGTCAGCTGCAGATGGTCCCGGGCAGGCGGAGTCGAAATCGCGCCGGCCGCGGAAGAAGTCGCGCGGGCGACGACGTCGGAAACCGGAGTCCGGCAACGGTCACAACGGCAGCAGCGGCAATCAGGGAGCGCGGGCCTCAGCGAAAGACGCGTTGAACTGATGGCGACTTACGAGTACTCCCGCTTCGACGGTACGGAGGAATTTCGTCCCCAGTCCGCGGAGACGGTGTTCGACCAGCTGTCGGACTACCTGATGCATTACGGTGAAGACATTCTGCGGGATTTCGAGCAGATCGAGGACGATCATCCCGATGTGATCGAGATGCTCATTCGGCGGGGACTGATCGAGAAGGACCGTGAAGGCCGTTTTGTGGTGACGCCCAAGGGGCTCAAGCGGGTCGAGAACAAGGCTCTTGAGTCGCTGTTCGATGTGCGGCAGCGCGACAAGCTGGGACGGCACGATACCGATCATCGCGGCCCCGGTCAGACCGTTCTTGAGGACTCCCGTCCTTACGAATACGGCGACCCGGTGGCCAATCTGAATATGCAGGAAACGCTGAAGAACGCGATCCTGCGTCAGGGGGGCGGCTCACCGGTGCGCATCTCGGACGAAGATCTGGTGGTCCACGAAACCGAATACCAGACCTCGTGCGCCACGGTCGTACTGCTGGATATGTCCGGCAGCATGATGCGGTACGGGAAGTTCGGAGCGGCCAAGCGGGTCGCGATGGCATTGCAGGCGCTGGTTCGCAGCCGGTATCAGGGGGACTGGCTGCAAGTGGTGGGGTTCTATTCGTACGCCAGTCCACTCTCGCCGAAGGAACTTCTGTACGCGTCTCCGAAACCGGTCAGTCTGTTTGATCCGCGGGTGTATCTGCGGATCAGTCTGGATCACCCCCCCGGATTTGTTCCGGAGCACTTCACGAACATTCATGCCGGGTTGCAGTTCGCTCGCCGCCTGCTGCGACGGCAGCCGGCGCAGAACCGACAGATCATCCTCATCACGGATGGCGAGCCGACGGCCCATATCGAAGGCCGGGACCTGCTGCTGGTGTATCCTCCGTCCGAGAAGACGGCGAAAATCACGTTGGGCGAGGCCCGGCGGTGTGCGAACGAAGGGATCAGGATCTCCAGCTTCGCCCTGATCGAAGACTACTTCTACCTCGGTCTGGTGAACTTCGTGGAGCAACTGGCGCAGGTGACGCGTGGCATCAGTGCCACGGTCAACGCCGAGGACATGGGCAATCTGGTCGTGCAGAGCTTTATCGGCGGCCGCCGGCAGCGGCGCCACGGCTGAGGGAAACTTTGCGGGAAAGGACTCCCGATCATCCCTGCCGCCAGAGTCCCCCTATCGGCGGTGCGTTGTCTGCCGGAGTGGCAGATGCCGGGGGAGGCGGAATCCTCGGGAGAGTCTGCAACTCCTGCCCCGGACTACGGTTATCTCTCTTGACTGATGTTCCTGGCTTGCGGTATCAGAGTTGCTAGGCCAAATCTGCCGGTAGTCTGAACTTCGATGCACGCAGCGAGTTACGGTCATGTCGACCACTCCGGACCGATTTCAATTGCTGATCGCCGACGACGATCCCGGCGTGCGGGAGACGCTGGTCGATATGTTGCAGCCACGCTTTCAGGCTCTTGAGGCGGAGTCCGGTGAAGAGGCGATCGAGCTGATCGAGCAACGCGAGATTCATCTCGTCCTGTTCGATCTGCATATGCCCGTGCTGACCGGTCTCGAAGCACTCAAGGTGATCCGGGCGTCGCACGCCGAACTTCCCGGGATTCTGATGTCCGCCAACTGGACGGACCGGCTCCGCGCGGAGGCGTATGCGGCGGAGGTCCATGCCGTGCTCGACAAGCCGATGACGCGGAAAGAGCTGGTTATGACCGTCGCCACCGCCCTTGACGCGGCGTACGGCCACGCGGGTTAAGCGGGGGAGTCTGGGCAAAGTTGTCAGTCTCGGGGTAATCCGCTCGAATCGCTGCGGTTGTCTCAAAATTCGGTTGGCGCATCCTCGGAATGGTCTAAAGTTAGCACGCTAATCGATCATTCTGAAGATCCGCGCGGCCGATTCCGGCGAGACTCACATCGCTGCGGGTTCGAGGAGCTTTGGGAAGACCGCAGGACTTCGGCAGGCCGGACCTCCATGACCTCCATCGTAAACGGACCATTCTCTCGCCTGGGGGCAGTTGTCCTCTTCGTTGTGTCGTGGAGCGGCTGCCAACCACGCAACGAGTTCGTTCCGCCACCTCCTCCGATAGTGACCGTCGCCAGGCCGATCGAGCGTCCGGTCCAGATGTTTTTCCAGGCGACGGGGGTCACGGAGGCGGCTCAGAAAGTCGAACTGCGGGCTCGCGTCTCCGGCTATCTGCACGAGATCAATTTCGAGGATGGTCAGCTCGTCAAGAAAGGGGACGTCCTGTTCGTCGTCGACAAGGAGCCGTATGAGGTCGAAGTCGCTTCGGCTCAGGCACAGCTCAAGCGTGCCCAGGCGCAGCTCAAGCTCGCGGAACAGGAGCTGTCGCGCACACAGAAATTGGCGCAGAGCCAGGCGACAACGCAAAGCCAGCTTGACGAAGTGGCTGCCAGCCGCGACGTGACCGCCGCCGACGTTGCTGCGGCCCAGGCAGCACTGCGTGAAGCTGAACTGAATCTCGAAGACACCGAAGTGGTCGCCCCGTTCGATGGCCGCATCAGCGAGACACTGATTGACGTGGGGAACCTCGTTCAGGCGGGTGAGACGCTGCTGGCGACGATCGAGTCGGTCTCTCCCATGTACGCCTACTTCACGGTGAGTGAGCAGGACCTGCTGCGATTCATCCGGATGCAGGAATCGGGAGAGCTGAAGATCAGCGATGCTGACCCGATCGAGATTGAACTGTCGCTGCAGGGGACGTCCGACTTCCCGTTTAAGGGGCGGCTGGATTATCGCGAGTTCGGCATCGATCCGTCGACCGGAACGACGCGCCGCCGGGCCTGGTTTGAGAATGCCGACGAGCGACTGATTCCCGGCCTGTTTATCCATCTCCGGGCGGCGGTTGGCGAACCGAAGATGCGTCTGCTGGTCGAGGAGCGGGCACTGGGAGCCGACCAGCGGGGAGATTTTCTGCTGGTCGTGAACGACGAGGACGTCGTCGAAGCCCGCAGCGTCACCATTGGCAGTCGGGAAGGCGAATTCCGGGTCATCGAGAGTGGTCTGCGGCCCGGCGAACGGGTTGTCGTCAACGGACTGCAGCGGGCCCGGCCGGGAGCCAAAGTGACGCCCGAAGAGCGGGCCATGGGGGCCGCCGTGGAGGCCTCTCCCGGGACCGCGGGGGGAGATTCTCCTGCAGAGTCGTCTGCCGGAGACGATTCGCATCGCGAAGGAGTTGT
>CAZUXX010000095.1:0-1011 GCA_964624215.1 uncultured Planctomycetaceae bacterium | reverse complement strand
CGATGCTGCGGCTGGTGATGATGCCGGCCGCGAGTCCCCCCTGCCCGGAAATGCTGCTCCGAATTCTCCGGCGGATCCGCCTGCGGACCAGTCCGACTCTTCTGCCGAAGCTGACCGCCAATAGAGCGTTCGCATGTTTGCACGGTACTTTATCGAACGCCCGGTGTTCGCGAACGTCATCGCAATCATCACGATGATTGTGGGGGCGGTTGCGCTGTGGGGGCTGCCCATCGAGCAGTATCCCGAGATTACCCCGCCCACGATTCGCGTCTCGGCTTCCTACCCGGGGGCCAACGCGGCGACACTTGCCGAAACCGTGGCGGCGCCGATTGAGCAGCAGGTCAACGGCGTGCAGGACATGCTGTACATGTCGTCGACCAGTTCTGGTGACGGGACCTATTCGCTGACGGTCACGTTCGACATCGGCACCGACCTCGACCAGGCCCAGGTGCTGGTGCAAAACCGCGTTGCCCTGGCCGAGCCACAACTCCCCGAGGAGGTGCGGCGGCAGGGGGTGTCGGTCAAGAAGCAGTCGACCAACATCATTCTCGTGATCTCGCTCACCAGTAGCGACCCCGAACTCGACACGCTGTTTCTGGCGAACTACGGCTCTCTCCGGCTGAGGGACGAACTCAGCCGTGTGCAGGGAGTCGGCGAAGTCACCATCTTCGGAACCGCCAACTACAGCATGCGGATCTGGCTGAATCCCGATCAGCTGAAGGTTCGCGGAATGACGGCCCAGGACGTGATCAATGCTCTTCGCGAGCAGAACGTCCAGGTGGCGGCCGGGCAAATCGGCCAGCCGCCCAACGGCGGCAAGAACGAGTTTCAGTACACCGTCACGGCGCAGGGGCGGTTCAGCGAGGTCTCGCAGTTCGAGAACATCATCGTGAAGGGGGGCGACGGACATCGCCTGGTGTACCTGCGCGACGTGGCCCGTGTCGAACTGGGAAGCCAGTCGTACGACCAGTTCACCGAGAAGGCGGGACAGCCGAACGCGAATATCGGCAT
>CAZUXX010000094.1:0-9550 GCA_964624215.1 uncultured Planctomycetaceae bacterium | reverse complement strand
CCTCATCCAATTCCAACTCGATGATGCGTTCGACGCCTTCACCGCCCAGGATGAAGTCGTTGTGCATCACGGCGTATCGTGATTCCGCATGGCCCTCGCTGAGAAACTGAAGCTCCGCCCGGGGCGCATGCGTGAGCAGGACGTCGGCATCGCCGCGGCGGCCGAGTTCGAGGGCCTGACCGGTACCGACAGCGATGACCTTCACGCGAATGCCCGTCCGCGATTCGAACTCCGGCAGGAGGTGTTCGAGGAGACCGCTGTCGCGGGTGCTGGTCGTTGTCGCCAGGCGAAGTTCGCCGGTCGGCGGAGTGTCCGGTTGGTCGGAAGTGCAGCCGGCCAGAGCGACCAGCAGCAGCAGGGAACGCATTCGCGACATCGTCAGTACACCATTCGTCCCTGCACGAAATCGGCAGTTCGCGGGTCACGAGGAGAGTCGAAGACCTGCTCGGTCGGGGCAATCTCCACCAGTTTTCCATCGAGCAGCAGCATGCTCCGCTGCGAAACCCGCTGCGCCTGAAACAGGTTGTGTGTTGCCCAGACGACCGTTGACCTCGTGCGCTGGCAGAACTCGCGAAGCACCTCCTCGGCCAGGGCGACA
Source organism: uncultured Planctomycetaceae bacterium (assembly GCA_964624215.1). Lineage (GTDB taxonomy): Bacteria > Planctomycetota > Planctomycetia > Planctomycetales > Planctomycetaceae > CAZUXX01. Next base: position 8,952 of record CAZUXX010000094.1, on the reverse strand, counting down.
TGTGCCGGGTCGAAGTGAGCGGTCGGCTCATCGAGCAGGAGCACTTCCGGTTCGAGAACGAGCGCCCGGGCGAGGGCCACGAGTTGCGTCTGTCCGCCAGAGAGCGTTGCCGCCGACTGAGCAGCGATCCGGTCGAGCGCCAGCCGCTGCAGGATCGATTCGACTCGCTGTTCGACGTTCTCGGCCTTGCGCAGCCTCAGGCCGTAGGCGACATTCATTCTCACGGACCCGGTGAGCAAAAGGGGTCGTTGCGAGACCATCGTGATGCGGCGGCGGGTCGCCAGCGGAAGCCGCGACGCCTCGAAGGGCGTTGCGTTCAACTCAATCGAACCGGAATCAGGTCGATCGAGGCCGGCCAGGAGTCGGAGGAGTGTCGACTTGCCTGCCCCGGTGGGGCCCAGCAGGGCCAGCACATCTCCGGACTGGATTTCGAGCTGCGGGACATCGAGCACGAAACCCGTGTCATGGGCCTTGCGTACGTTGCGGAGCCAGTAGGCGGGAGGGGTGCTCATACGGTCAGCCGCGGCCCCTGGTAGCGTACGATGAGCAGGTTGATCCCCAATGCGAGCAGCAGCAGGACGGCACCGAGCAGGAGGGCGAAGCCGAAGTGGCCCATTCCGGTTTCGAGCACGATGGCCGTGGTGAGCACGCGGGTTTCGTGCCGGATGTTGCCTCCGATCATCAGGACCGCTCCGACTTCGGAGAAGCTGCGTCCCAGGGCGGCGGCGACGGCGAGAACGACCCCCTGCCGGGCTTCGCGAAGGATGGCCCAGCGGCACTGGCGGTCACTCGCCCCCAGGCTGCGCAACTGGCGAGTCAGGTCGGGAGGAATGGCGGCGACCGTCGACATCATGACGCCAACGACAAACGGAAGTGCCAGAAGCGTCTGGGCGGCAATCATCGCCTGTGGCGTGAAAAGCCAGTTGAGGAATGCCAGCGGCCCCGACCGCGACAGCAAAAGGTACAACACCAGCCCGACGACGACCGGAGGGACTGCCATTCCGGTCTGCACGAGCGCTGCAATCAGCCCCCTCCAGCGTCCTTGTGACAATCCCAGCCACACGCCGCAGGGGATGCCGATCAGCGAACTGATCAGCACGGCCGTGCCCGAGACCTGCAACGACAGCGACAGGATCGCGAGGAACTCGCTCAGCGAAGACATCGTCGAAAACCGGTCCATCAGAGAAGTCGCAAATCGTGTGCAGGGTATCGGGGGTAGCGTCCCGGCGACAATTTGCCACACCGGTCCAGGATCGCTGACGCTAGGGAGTCAACGCCGACAAAGTCGCCACTGCACCGGGCGCGCTCGCGAGGGACACGATGACGGGTCGCGACGCACGCGGTCGGGGCAGACGCCGTGCCGACATCTTCAGGTACACGCCCGTGGACGTTTCCTACTCGCCGGACCGTGCCTCCCCCTCGTCCCAGGGCAGTTCGCAGATGGCCCACTGCCCGAAGTTTTCTTCGACCTCCATCCGCAAGGTGTCGAGACGGTGGGTGAGATTCAGTCGCAGCGTGCGGCGCGTCTCGGTGCCGATCCAGTGTGCCAGGGCCTCAGCCGTTGTCTGTTTGACGGGCAGCAGGACGCACTCGTTTTGCGGAAAGATCCAGCGACGATCGGCAAAGCGGGCTTCGACTTCCCCGTTGTTTGTCGCGACGGAAATCGCGGGATGTCGCGTGGGCAGAAGCATGCGGTGATCGAGCCGATTCGTGATCTCCTGCAGCCGGTCACGCAGAGCAATGAAGTCGACGACGAAGCCGTCGTCGTCCAGATCGCCAGAGACTTCGCAGGCGACCCGCCAGTTGTGTCCGTGCAATCGCTCGCACTCGTCACCGATGGTGACGAAGTGTGCGGCACTGAAGACGAGATGATCTTTCGTCACGCGTACGCGATACCGTTCCGACATCGTTCTCTTTCCGGTGATTGGGGGCGTCTCGGCAATCCAGGACCGGTGACGCTGCCAGTTGCGCCGCCCGGGGCACATGGAGTTTACTGGAGCCGTCTAGGCAGGGGTCTCGTCCGGGACTCGGGACCGCCGCGCCGCCAGCACCGATTCGACCAGCAGGACGGCAATGGCCGCCAGGATGAGCCAGCGCCACAGCTTCTGACGAGACTCGAGTTCCGTTCGGGCGAGCTGCTCCGCATTCGACAGGGACGGAGTCTGCGTTTCACTCTGCAAAGGGATCTTGAAGGCTTTGAGCGTATTGAGATCCAGCGGTGCCGTCTGCGACTCTTCCGGCGGGACGTTCGCTGCGTACACGCTGGAGTTCCCCTCCCCCTGCACGCGATACAGACCGGGATGCGTCACGCGAGGAATTCGCTCGGTTTCCCGGATCGTCCCCGCCGGCCCGGTGATGCTGACGACGCGGCCGCCCGCAACATCGCTCACAGGGATCGGCTCGCCAATGACGAGTTGTCCCCCCGCCGGAAGGGGCGGACTGCCGTACTCCAGCAGTTCGTTCATGATAGCGACGAACTTTGACCACAGGCCGAGTTCGCTGTCACGGCGGGTCCAGCCGGAAGTCATCGCCAGCAGCGTGCCGGCGCCGACCGGCTGTTCCAGCAACCAGGGGGCCTCGCTGTCCAGCCGCGCCAGCACAGACGCTTCCGGGAGCGTGCGTTCATCCAGCAGTCGATAATGCCAGAAGTGAACTTTGCTGAAGTCGGAGTACCGCGGGTCGTCAAACTGCCGGAACAGCGGGTGCTGAAAGTCGACGCGGCCAAACATGGCGTAGTCCTCGACCTGTGCAGACAGGACATCGGCCCGCGGCGGCTGATGCCCGGCGAGGGTATAGAGAAGGTCCCGCGTGCTGTTCTCTTCGACAACGACCAGGACGCAGCCGCCTGCCTGCAGGTACGGTCGTAATTGCTTCGCCAGCTCCGGAACTGCGGTGGCCTCCACCGCCGTCACGATGACCAGCGACACGGCCGACTCACCGGTCGGCTGTGCCGACGCCGGCAGCTCGTCGAGGAATTCGACCGAACGTGCGGCAGAGTCGGGGAACAGCGGCCGGAGGAACAGGCGGACATCCGACTCATCGGGAGAATCCGGGTCAGCCAGCAGCAGGATCCGCACGTCGCGCGGGCGGGGCCACACGACCCACATCGAATTGTCGAACGGGTGGGCATCTCCCGTCAGAACGACTTGCGAAACGGGGTCCGACACTCCCCGGGCCCGGGGCAGACGGACGACGCGACTCTGCCCCGGCGGGACGTACACCTCGACCGGATCGCCAAGGGAACCTTCGTCGGAGGAGAATGGATCCCGCCACCCGAGCCGGAAGCGTTCTGCTTCCGAGTCGGTAGCATTTGAGACGCGAACGCGTACGAAAGGAGGATCGCCCGGTTCGGGGGTTCCGACGAGTTGAACCCCCGCGTTCGTCCGCTGCGCCTCCTGTCCGACAAGGCGCAGTTCGACCTGCACTCCACTGGGCCAGTCAAACTCCTGGAGCGATTCCCACTCACTTCCCGAGGCAAGATCGCTGACCACCACGAGACGCCGGACCTCGGGGCCGCTCGCCCCGGCGGCCGACTGTTCCAGCCGCTCCGCTGCCTGGACGAGAGCCGACCCCAGAGCGGTTCGGTCCCAACCCGGTGACAGTGCCCGGAGACGATCGTCGACCAGTTGCGCCCGTGCGGAGGAATCAGTCCGGGCCCATTCGTCAGGATCGAGTACCGAAGTCAGTCGGTTGGAGAAGGTCATCAGACTGAAGCGGTCGCCGGGTGATCCACTGCGGAGAGCCTCCCGCGTCTGCCGGATCGCTTCATCCCACAAGCCGTCGCGCAGCATGCTGGCACTGGTGTCGAGCAGCACCAGCACCTCCTGATGGTCCTCGGCTGTGGCGGCAACGGCGGACTGCCGCCACAACGGGCGGCAGAACGCCGCAACAATCAGAATCACGGCGAGCGCCCGCAGCAGGAGCAACAGCCAGTTCTCGATGCGGCTGCGGCGGGTGATCCGCGGCGGTGCCGGTGAGAGAAACATCAGGCTGCTGAACGGCTGGCGACCGCGGGGAGTGCGGCGGATCAGATGCAGGAGGATCGGAACGGCGATCGTCAGCCCGGCGACGACGTACAGCGGCGTCAGAAAGCTCAGTGACGAGAAGAACCCCATAACAGCACCCGACAGAGCGGCACAGCCCCCGCGAAGTCATCCTGACGAGTGTCGGGCGGGATGACAAACGCGGAACGACTCCCCTCGCCTGCCGCAGCGGGTCACGTGCCCGGATCGGGCGGCACCCGGATCTCGATTCCGGTCGAGACTGGCGGACTCACGAGCACGGGACGCCAGCGTCGATGCAGGCGATACCCGGCGTATCCCGGCAGGCCAAGCAATGCGGAAGAGACGATCCAGCCGACACTGGCCAGCAACCGGAGTCGCTGGCGATGCCGGATCGTGAGCAAGACGGCGAGTGCTCCGGTGAGAATCCACACAAGATGGACAGGCCACGACGCGGACCAGGGAAGGCGTGCCTCGGACTCGCCGACGGTGGTCGATTCCAGCCAGGGGAAGAGGACGAGGGTGGTGGCAAGACTGACCCCGGGGGATCCGGCCGTCGCAGCAAACAGTCGAACTGAAGTGCGTTCGTCGATGATGGGGCGCCAGGGATAGTGGTAGTCGAGCTCCACACTGGCCTGTCTCGTGAGTGATTCCCCGCCGAACAGCCAGACCCGTCGCGGGTGCATTCCGACAAGATCCTCTGTGGGGACGGTGGCCTGCCACGCAATGGCCCTGCCAGCAGGCCCGGTCGTCACGGAGATCGAACGGCTGACGTCCACTCCCGGCGTATTGAGAACGACAGGCGACGTTCCCAGGGCCGGCTGAAGCAGCACGAGCGAATCCGGGGTTCGGGCGACGAGCCACTGATCAATGGATTCCCCTGAGGGGTGCATTCTTCCAATGATGCCGGCAACAAGCACTTCGATCCCGGGAAGGAGATGCTCCACCTCGCCGGAATCGGTGTTGACCCGATAGAGCTGACCTCCTCCCACGAATACGAGATCTCCGGGAGCCAACGGCGACCGGGCCGCCAGGAGCAGTGTGGAGTACTCACCCGCCTCCATCGTTGCATCGTTCTTGCGAGACTGGATGTCGGCCGGCTGGAGGATCTGAAACGGCGAGGTCCCCAGTCGGCCGACTTCGCGTCCGACCGGAAACAATTCGGACTCCGGAGGGATGCTCTCGCGGCGACCACCTGTTCCGTAGTACCCGACGACTTTCCTGGACGGCACGTCGTAGCGGACGAAGTACCCGCCGGTTCTGTCCTTCCAGACGAAGTACTGTCCGGGGGTCTCCAGCTGCGCCAGTGGGAATCCCGAGCGACTGTAGTAGTGCGGCCGGTCTCCCAGATCAGACTGCCAGAACCGTCCGGCTATCGCAGCGTCGTCGGCAGCGGGTTCCCGTTCGAGCGTCAGCACGGTTCGCTCACTCGGCCCGTTCGTCCACTGCTGCCGGAGAATGAGCGGCTCCCCGGAGGCCGAGAATCCCAGGTCCTCGCGAATGCTTCCCGGAGATTCAACCAGTTGGCGTCCCCGGACCGAGTCTTCATAGACGCCGACGACGATCACCAGGAACGTCGCCCAGAAAAGCGTCACGGCGAGGGCCAGCAGCACAACCAGTGACAGGCTCGTCCAGCGGTACATGGGTCGACCCTCCCGGGCGGATCACGCGAAATCGCGGTGTTGGTTGACAAACAGCAGTGAGGGAATCAGCAGCGCAGCCAGCAGAACACATAAAACCACGGATGGCGCCAGCCACGGGAGGTTCACCACCAGAAAAATCACCACCGCCAAAGGCACCGCCGGCCACCAGCGACTGGCCCACCAGCGTGCCGGACGCAGGCCGCAAAGAAAGGCCGCGAGGTAACACAGTTCCACCGCAAAGGCGGCGAGGAGCGTCGGCTGCAACATCCACACGAAGAACGGGCTGGCATGGGTCCCCGGCGTCATTGCCCACAGCACGTACACGAGTAGCGGAATCGCCATCCCCAGCGTGATCAGCAGCACGCCAGCAAGCAGTTTCGCTACGAGAACGTGAGTTCGCGAGACGGGTCGATGCAGCAGAAACACCCACGTCCCCTGTACCGATTCCCCCAGCGTCTGCCGCAACCCGAGGACGGCCGCGCCGACTCCTGCAAACAGCAGCACGCTCACCATGACGGAGTCGGAGACGAACGGGACCGGCGGGCTCCAGGCTGGGTCACGCGTCTGCCTCCAGCGGAGAGGAGGCCAGCCGATGCCGAACTCCATTCCCATCTGTTCCAGGATCACCACAAAGAGAAGCAGTGTGATGGCAGCCGCGATCCACCAGCCTTCGCGGAGCTCCTTGAGAATCAGCGTTCGCATCATCGGTCGATCCCCGCCAGGTGAATTGCAAATGGAATAACAGCCACCGGCTTCTCAGCTGGCCGCACCGGCTCCCCCCTGCCCCACCGTCGATGCGGGCGGACTGGCCGGGCGTTCGCCGGACGGGTCGCGGGTGAACTCGGGCATTCCGCGTCTTCGGCCACGGGTGTATTCGATAAAGGCGTCTTCGAGACTCAGATCGATCACATCAATCACCGCCGGCTTGAGCGAGCGGGCGAGCTCGTAGTGCTCGGGAGAATAATTCGCCAGCACAACCTCGCGGCGGGTACCGTTCGCCACGTCGCTGACAACGCCCGTCGTCCCGGGCCACGGAGGCGGCGTCCCTTCAAACGTCAGAACCAGCTTGCGGACGACTTCGGTGAAATGGTCCGTCGGGCAATCCACCCGCAGCACCCCGTCGACCAGGATGCCGATCCGATCGGCAACCCTCTCGACATCCTGAAGAATGTGGGAACTGAGCAGGATCGTCCGCCCCTGCCGCTGAATGATCTGAATGAGAGATTCGAGGAACTCGCGACGCACGACGGTGTCGAGCCCCAGAGTCGGATCGTCGAGAATCAGCAGCTCCGGGTCGGGTGCCACCGCCAGTGCCAAAGCGACCTGCGCCCGCTGGCCGCGGGAGAGGCGCCAGACCCGCTGTCGCGGATCGAGACCGAAGTGGTCGAGGATCTGCCGATGCACCTCGTCGTTCCAGCGCGAGTAGAACGCCGACTGGAAGCGGCTCAATCCGGCGATGGTCATTGTGCGATAGAGCGGGTGCCCTTCGGCAAGGTAGGCAATCCGCTCCCGTGTCCCGGGGCGCAACTCGCGCAGGTCTTCCCCCAGAACCTCGATCGTGCCGGCGTCCGGGGTGACCATTCCGGTGAGCATCCGGATCGTCGTTGACTTGCCGGCTCCGTTGCGGCCGAGCAGGCCATACACACATCCGCGGGGAATCGTCAGATGCAGGTCGTGGACGACCGGTCGCCCGTCGTAGCAGCGGGTCACTCCTCGCATCACGATGGCTGGAGACTCAGACATCACTGCTCCCACTGAAACTGTGCGGCCCGCTCGGTAAACAGGTCCTGGACTTCGGCCTGCGAGAACCCCAGATAGACCGCCTCCGTCAGCAACACGTCGAGTTGTTCGACAAGCCGCTTGCGGCGGGCCGGCCTGGTCAGCTCGCAGGCAGGGCGGGCGACAAAGACTCCCATCCCCTGGCGCGTGTTGAGAACCCCTTCACGCTCCAGCTCGGTGTAGGCCCGGGCGATCGTGTTCGGGTTGACGACCAGCCGACGCGAGAGATCGCGGACAGAGGGGAGCTTGTCTCCGACAGACAGCCGACCGCGAGCGACCGCTTCGCGGATCTGAATCGCCAACTGGCGATAGATCGGTTCGCGGCTGCCGGTGTCGACGTTGAGTTCCATGCCACTGCTCCAACTGTACTGATTGTACTAGTGCAGTTTCCATCCGTCAAGAGAAAAATGCGATCGTGCCCGGAACAAACGCTGCCAGACCGACCCGCGGTCGGGCCACCCCACCGGTGAAGACTCGCTTCGTTGCCGCAGGGCCCGAAGACCTGCCAGACTTGGCAACGATCGGTGAGGCGGATGCCGCCTGGCAGGACGGCACTTCGCTGCATGATCTTTTTTGAACCGCAACGCCAGTACGATGGAAAGATGAGTGCCTGGTCCCGCTTCCATCTCGCCTGGGGAATCTGCCTGCTGCTGGTGACTCTCGCAGGCCCGTGTGCATTTGCGTCCGATCCCGGCGACGAAGATGCCTCCCGGAACCAGCCGACAGCATCAGATGCAACGCCGTCACCGCCGGAGCCTGAACGGATGACAGAAGCCACTCCATGGAACCTCCGCCTGCCGACACTCGGGGGAAGGCAACTCTGGGGAGATGTCTGTCATTTTCGTGGCTGGCGGATCCAGCAGAACGTCCTCACCGGGCACCATCGCCTGCTCGACCCGGGAGACTTCCGTCATGCCTGGGGGACCCTGGAGCAGTGCCGCACCGCTCTGGAACAGATCAAGTCCGAACGTGCACTCTCCCCGCTTTCCGGCAAGGTGGTGATCCTGATCCACGGGATCATTCGCTCGTCGAAGGTCTACACCAGAATGAGCCGGCGACTGCAGCAGGAAGGCTACGAAGTCGTGCTCTTCGACTACCCCAGCACCCGGGTGTCGATCGCAGATTCAGCAAAGTACCTGGAGAAGACGATCGGTTCGCTCGAGGGAGCCAGGCAAATCGACCTGGTCGTCCACAGTCTGGGGGGCCTGATCGTGCGGTCGTACCTGCAGTTGACGGCCCCCTCGCCTGATCCGCGGCTGCACCGGATGGTGATGCTCGGTGTGCCGAATCAGGGAGCAACACTGGCAAACATCGCCCAGCAGAACGTGCTGTACAGAACCATCTTCGGGCCGGCCGGGCAGCAACTCATTGAAGACGAGGCCGGCCTGATTGCATCACTGCCGATCCCGGAGTTCGAGTTTGCACTCATCTCGGGGGCCCGCGGCACTGACGAAGGCTATAACCCGCTCATCCCCGGAGGCGACGACGGCATCGTGAGTGTCGACTGCACCCGGCTGGAAGGCGCTGCC
>CAZUXX010000093.1:2417-9558 GCA_964624215.1 uncultured Planctomycetaceae bacterium | reverse complement strand
TGCGCGAGATGAAGCCGAGCGAATCCACTGGACGATTCTCAGCGTGCGGGATCTCGTTGATGAAGTGATTGTGGTTGAGTGGGGAAGCAGCGATGAGACGGCAAAGATTGCTGCGGACCTTGGTGCGCGGGTGATTCATCATCCGTTTACCGGCTACGGGCCGCAGAAGCGATTTGCGGAGTCGCAGTGCCGCAATCGCTGGCTGCTGAATCTGGACGCGGATGAGGCGCTGTCTGACGAGTTGCAGGATGAGTTGCGGGCGCTGTTTGCGGCTGGTCCCCCGGATGACGGTTACCGGCTGCAGATCCGGGCGATGTGCCAGCATGAGGACCGTCCGACGCGGGGTGCGTATGCGAACAGTCCGATCCGGTTGTATCGCCGGGACCGGGGTGAGTTTTCCGAGAGTGCCGTGCACGACTCGGTGCTGATGCAGGCGGGTGCGCGGGTGAGCCTGCTGAAGTCGGATGTCTACCACCGGGGAACACTGTGTCTTGAGCAACTGATTGCGAAGTCGAACACGTACACGTCGATGCAGGCGGAGGATTACGTCCGGCGTCGGGGTGACCGGGTTTCGTGGTGGAAGATGCTGAGTGTGTTGCCGCTGGCGTTTCTGAAGAGCTATGTGCTTCGCCGGCATTTTGTCTGGGGCCGATACGGCTTCAGCATTTCGGTGAGCTACGCCTTTTCGCGATTTGCGCGTCTGGCGAAGGTTCACGAGGCGTCGTTGCAGCGAAAGCACCGGCCGGCTGAAGAGGTTGTAGAAGTACCGGCCCGCAAGGCGGCCTGACGACACGGTGACGCTCCGCCGGTTCGAGCAGTCGATTCTGTTCGGGTCGTCGTGTCGGGAGACCGTGATCGCAGGTGCAACGTGTCTCTTTTTTTAGGGGCGAGGTTCTCGCGGGGACGGGTTGTCACGAATCCGGCCACCCGGTACCGTGATAAAATCGCGTCCTGGCAGTCTCCAGGCGGGCGGAAGGGCTGTTTCCGCCCCGGCGTCTTTGCCTGGTTGCTTCGGTCTGTTTTGATCCTCTGTGCGCCCAGTTCATCGTGACCAGCAACTCACCGACCGAGCCTGTTCCAGGTTCCCACGAGCGCAACAACCGGCTGCGAAAGCTGATTGAGTTCAAAGGTATCGGCCGCCTGAGCTTTAACCAGTACAAAGACCATATCCGCAACCTGTACGACGGCCCTGCCGGTGCGGTCCTTGCGCTGGGGAGTGTTCTCTCGCTGCACGAGCCGCTCGTAGGACGCATGATCCGCAAGGGGAAGTTCGACGTTACGCGGTTTTCGTCGATTCTGGATCTGGGATCGGGTGCCGGGCAGATCTTACGGCATCTGATCGAGGTCAGTCCGTCACAGACGCAGATTGTCGCGTGCGATCTTTCGCACGGGATGTTGCGGCGGGCGCGAAAGCGGGTCAAAAGCTCTCGTCCGCTGTATGTCGCTGCGGACATGACCCGCATGCCGTTTGCCGACGAGACGTTCGACTGCGTGACATGCGGGTGGGTGATCGAGCATCTGCCCGATCCGCAGCCGGGACTTGCAGAGATTGGCCGGGTGCTCAAGCCGGGTGGTTCGCTGCTGCTGCTGGCGACCGAGGATACGTACAGCGGAGCAGTTGTCAGCAGGACCTGGAAGTGTCGCACGTACAATCGGGCCGAGCTCCGCGAGGCGTGCCAGTCGGCCGGTCTTCCGTGGCATGATGAGCTCTGGTTCACTCCGGTACATCGCTTCTTCCGGATGGGGGGGATTCTCGTCGAGGCCCACAAGCCGGAAGGTCTGGCGGATGCGCGCGACGGTCATCGAACTCCCGTCCCCGTTGCCAACTGATGGCGGGCCTGCCTTCCACATTCTCGCGGTTTGACTGGGGCGAGGCCGAAGCGGCTGCGGCACAACGGCTGATCGATCTAGCGATTGACGAAGACTTTGGTGCGGCCGGTGACCTGACGTCGCAGCTGCTGATCGATCCTGAGGCGCGGGGGACCGTCCGGATCGTGGCCCGCAAGTCGGGGATTCTCTGTGGACTGCCGATTGTCCCGCTGGTGTTTGAACGGCTGGATGCGCTGGTCACGGTCGAGGGGCGGCGTGGCGACGGGGATGAGCTTGCCCGGGGAGATGTCGTCGCCGAGCTGAGTGGTCCGGTGGTTTCGCTGCTGGGGGGAGAGCGGACGGCGCTCAACTTTCTGACTCGGCTGTCGGGCATCGCGACACTGACGCAGCAGTTTGTCAATGCGGTGAAAGGGACACGGGCACAGATCCTGGATACGCGGAAGACTGACCCGGGATGGCGGGTTCTGGAGAAGTACGCGGTCCGCTGCGGGGGCGGGGTCAATCACCGGATGGGGCTGTTTGACGCCGTACTGATCAAGGACAATCACCTCGCGGCGTGGGGGAGGATGCCTCATCGTGATGCCGCGTCGGCGGTCGAGACCGCCCGGGCGGGTGCGGGGAACGGGATTCCGGTGATCGTGGAAGTGGACACGCTGACGCAGCTCGAAAACGTCCTTCCTGCGAGACCGGACATTGTGCTGCTCGACAATATGTCGCTGGAGGAGCTGAGGACTGCGGTATCGATTCGTGACAGCGTGGGGGCTGACGTTTTGCTGGAGGCGTCGGGGGGGATTACGCTCGAGACAGTCGCGGGTGTGGCCGCGACAGGTGTGGACCGGATCAGTGCGGGGAGCCTGACGCACTCGGCTGTGGCGCTCGATCTCGGCTTCGACTGGGTTGACTAGATCTGCTCATTGACGGGGTGCGGGTGTCGGAATGACGGGCGGCCGGCCTTGCCGGAGATGCTGCGGTGAGGGACCAGGTGTGCTGCGGGCACGTCGGAGGCGGATCGAGCGGGAAGCCTGGGGGGCATGCTGGTTGCAGGGCCCATTGCAGAGAGAGCGGTCCGACGCGGTGCCGAGCGGTGGACGTCACCCGGCGGGCATGCCAGAATCCGCGCGCGGCCACTGTGTTTGTGACACAGTTCGACTCCCTGCCACACGCTCCCAGTGATACGGAATTCCGATGAGTCAGCGCATCTATAACTTTTCCGCCGGCCCTGCTGTTTTACCCGAACCGGTTCTCAAAGAGGCTCAGGAGGCCCTGTGGGATGTCCGCGAGAGCGGGATTGGTGTGGCCGAGCATTCTCACCGGGGAAAGGTGTTCGGGGCGATTCTGGAAGAGACGATCGCCGATTGCCGGCAGCTCGCCGGAATCCCGGATGACTACCAGGTTCTCTTTCTGCAGGGGGGAGCGTCGCTGCAGTTTGCGATGGTGCCGATGAACCTGCTGGGTGCGGATCGCACGGCGGACTACCTGATTACCGGTTCGTGGTCCAAGAAGGCGATTGCCGAGGCGAAGCGTTACGGGGGGACGCACGAGGCGGCAAGCAGTGCGGAGTCGAACTTCGATCGCATCCCGTCTGAGGCGTCGTATTCGGCGAACCCGGCGTACGTGCATTTCACGTCAAACAACACGATCTTCGGGACTCAGTGGCGCAGCGAGCCGGAAGCTCCGGCGGGAGCACCGCTCGTGTGTGATGCGAGCAGCGACATTTTTTCGCGGCCGATTGACGTCTCGAAATACGGACTCATCTATGCCGGAGCGCAGAAGAATCTCGGTCCAGCCGGGGTGACGCTTGTCCTCATCCGCAACGATCTCGTCGAGTCAGGATCGGAAGATCTGCCGGCGATGCTGCAGTACCGGACACATGCGAAGAATTCATCGTGTTACAACACGCCTCCGACGTTTGGCATCTACCTGATGGGGCGGGTATTCAAGTGGCTGCTGGGACTTGGCGGGCTCGATGCTGTCGAACAGCGGAACCAGGCGAAGGCGAAGATTCTCTATGACTATCTGGATGCGAGCGAGCTGTTCCGTCCGACGGCGCAGCCTGAAAGCCGCTCGTTGATGAATGTCACGTTCGTCACCGGCAATGAAGAAGTCGACAAGAGGTTTCTGGCCGAAGCGACCGCTGCGGGGTTTGACGGACTGAAGGGGCATCGCAGCGTGGGGGGGATGCGTGCCAGCATCTACAACGCCTTTCCGACCGAGGGGGTTGAAGCTCTCGTGCAGTTCATGCGTGATTTTGAATCGCGTCAGGGCTGAGCGGGGCGAGAGGAATCGCATGAACGGCCACGGGCGTGTGGTGGCGTCCGTGGCCGTTTGCGTTTGCGATTACAGACAGAGCATGTAGGCGACGAGGGCTGCCTTCTCTTCGGCGGTGAGTTTCAGGCCGAGGACGAGGTTGAAGAACTCGACGGTATCGTCGAGGGTCATCAGCCGGCCGTCATGCAGATACGGGGGAGAATCCTTGATCCCGCGGAGGGTGAAGGTCTTCATCGGGCCGTCGCCGGGCGCGGTGAAGCGACCCAGACGCAGGTCGTGCATCTGGTGGTCGAGGAAGAAGGGCAGTGTGTGACACTCGGCACAGCGGGCTTTGGTGAGGAAGAGTTCTTCGCCGAAGAGTTCCTGCTCTGTGGCGAGGTTGGGGTCGAGGCGGCCGAACACATCGAGCTTCGGAGCCGGCGGGAAATCGAGCATGTTCTGCATCTGGGCCATCATCGCGACCTGTTCGTGCCGGTCGGGGAGATGCACGCCTTTCTTCATGGCGATGACATGGTCTCCGTCGAAGTAGGCGGTGCGCTGTTCAAACTCGGAGAAATCCTCGATCGAGCGGAGCGACCGCTTTGATCCGTGGATTTGCTGGTTGAAGACTCCCCGCAGGCTGGGAGTGTCGATGCGGAAGCGGTTTTCCTGAGGCCGAATATCGGGCGTCAGATGGAAGGCGGCGTTTGTGTGTCCGTTGGTGTGGCAGTCGAAGCACGACACACCGAGTTCTGGTCCGACGGACTTGCGGTCATCTGTCGGATTGAACTGCTGCTGGGGAAATGGTGTGAGGAGCAGGCGAAAGCCCTCGAGCTGAACCGGGGTGAGCTTGCCGTTGAAGAGCCGGAAGAAGTTCTTGATGGTGACGACTTCGCCGTTGCTGACGTCGCCGAGTTCGGGCCGGTTGGAGAGGAAGATCGGCGGGGGGAACTCGGGTGTGAGGTGATCGGGAAGATCGAACTCGGTGTCGAAGCGTTTGAGGTCGCGGGCCTCGGCTTGGGCGATGGCGTCGATCTGAGTTTTGGGGAAGACCTGCCCGCCGTTCGGGTGGCGGGAGTGTGGCAGGGGCCGGAATCCTTCGGGAAACAGGTTTTGCTCCTTGATCTGGGCGGGGGTCATCCGGGCGAGGTCGTCCCAGGTGACTCCGTCGGGGAGTTTCACGCGGACCCCCTGTTGGACGGCCTTGCGGCCTCCGGACATCATGACTGTGGACGGATTGTCAGAAAGGTCGTAGCGGCGGCTGAGAAGATCCTGCTGCCGCTTGTCGAACTCGGGCTTGTTCGCGGACTCGCGCTCCATGATGACTTCGAGCGGTTCGTCAGGAACGACTGGCAAGAAGGACGTGGGCGGTTTCGGATCAGGTTTGGTGTCGTTGGGGAGTTGTTCGGCTGACTGCCGAGGCTGCGGAGGCTGTGCGGGGGCTTCCTGGACGCGGCGTGGCTGTTGCGGCTGCGGTTGACGAGGCTGTTGGGCAAAGATCTCCCAGCCACAGAAGGCGGCCAGGGCAGCCAGTGCGCACGTGGTGACGGTTCGAACGCGAAGAGCGCGGAACAGAGAGGGGGATGTCATTCGGTTTCTCCTGTCGATCAATGGACAGGAGGTGACCGAACAAACCCTGTGCCGAATTCAGGGATCCTTCTGTGGCGGGCGATGCCGAGCGCAGGCGCCCCTTCCCCGCGGGGTGCGTCGGACGGGCGAGAGGCTTCACAGAGCCGTTCGCCTGCGACTGCGGGGTGACTGATCGTGCGGCTGTGGAGTCCCAGCGAGCAGTCGGCGCGATTGCCGCTCAGCGGCCTTGCGATGGTGCGTTTCGGCTGAGCTCTTCGAAGTACTTCTGTACGAGTTCTGCGTAGGTGTCGGGGACAGGCTCGCGACCGATCGGAACCAGCCTCTGCTCCGGAGACCGTCGGGCGAGGTCCTCGGCGATGCGCTGTTCGAGCTGACGCATCGGTTCGAAGATGCTGGTGCGGACCAGTTCCCAGTTGGGTTGCTTCGAATGCCGCTTGAACTCGATTCGCATGGCTCGTGCGCGTTCGCGGATGGCGGCGACTTCTGAGCGGAGTTCGGAATCGGCGACCATTTCCTCGACATTGCGCATTCGGTCGGACCATTCCATGAAGGCCTCGCCGGTGAGCGGGTTGACCGGACCGGCGTTGCCTCCGCCGCCTGTTTCCGTCGACTGTGACGCCTGTGAGAGTCGCTCGGCCAGACCGGGTCGGCCTCGTCCGCCAGAGGCCTGACCGGTGGGTTGACGGTTCTGTCCCGTGGGTCTTTGTCCCGACTGTCCGCCGGCCTGGCCTTCCTGCCCCGGCTGCTGGCCGGACTGCTCCGACTGGCCGGGTTGACCCGGCTGGCCCGGTTGTTGTCCGCGGCCCTGCTGCGAGGACTGAGCAGGCGATGATGACTGCTGCTCGCCAGGCTGTTCGCCTGTTGCGGGCTGATTCCCCTGCTCTGTCGGTTGCCCGGTCATCGGCTGAGAGGGATCGCGCCGCTGTTGCTGATCGTCAGATTGCTCGCTTCGCCCGGGCTGCTGATCGTTGGACCGGGAGGGCTGTGACGAGGAGCGTTGCTGCGGGTCAGTCGGCTCCGTGTCGGAGGGTGGAGTCTGTGAACCGGATGCCCCCTGGCCCGGCTGGTTGTTCTGGCCGTTGCGCTGGCGGTCTTGTCCGGGCGCGGATTGTTCGGGGTTGTCCTGATTTGCTGGCTGCCCCGGTCGATCGGGGGACTCCCCCGCTCGGGGCTGGTCCGACTGTTCATCCTCGGACATGCCGGATGGTGCACCGGATCCGGCAGCAACGGGTGGAGGGCTGTCGTCCCGGGTGTCGAAAGATTGGCCAGCGTCCGCTTCGCCGGAATCCGTCGGTGAGGCCGGTGGTGGTGTGGCCTGCGGATCGTTCTGCCGGAGCTCGCGACCGACTGCGTCCGTCAGCATGGCGAGTTCATCGCGGGCACGCCGGAGGGCCTCGGTTTCGTCTCCGAGCACGGTTGAGGCGGACCGCTCGATTCCCTCGCGGAGGCGATCGATGCCGCGTCGGGCCTGCTC
>CAZUXX010000093.1:0-2407 GCA_964624215.1 uncultured Planctomycetaceae bacterium | reverse complement strand
CGGGGAAGCCTCGCCGCAGAAGCTCGGTGGCTGCCTGGAGTGCCTCTTCGGGTTGATCTTCGCGGCTGTTGCGGACGGTGTCGTAGAGGCTTTTCGAGAGGAGCGGTTCGGCGGTTTCGGAGGCTTCGACGAGTTCCCGCATTCGCTCGAGCAGGCCGCCCAGGTCGTTCTGCTGCCGGACGAGGCTATCGACCAGTTCGGACGTGTCGTTCGCTTCGGCGGGACGCAGGGAGGGAGCCGGGCGTCGCTCGGCGCGGGGCGATTCTGCCTCGGGAGATTCTCCTCCCAGTTGGCGAGCGATCTGTTGCTGGTTTTCTGCCAGCTGGCTGGCGTCCTCCCGGAGCTGACGGACGGCCTCGTCGAATTCGCCCGCGGTCTGGCGGCGGACTTCGTCTTCGAGCTGTTCGAACTGACGTTCGGCGCGCGTGCCTTCGGCGACGGCGCGGGTGGTCTGTCCTTCCCGCAAGGCCTGGGCTGCTTCGAACACCCGTTCGCGGGCCTGATCGAGCTGCTGTCGCTGCTCGGCCATGCGATCGCGGTTCTGTTCGCGGTTCATCCGCTCGCGAAGTTCGTCGGTGTCGCGAAGGAGTTCCTGCTGCTGTTCCTCGAGTCGTTTGAGCTGCCGCTGGAGTTCTTCCCGGCGTTCCTCGGTCTCGGCCTTGCGCAGTTCGTTCTCGAGCTGTCGAATCTGCTCGTTGAGATCTTCCTGGCGGCGGGCGAGTTCTTTGAGGCGGTTGAGGACCTGGAGTGCTTCGCGTGCGGCTTCGCTTTGTTGCTGTGCCGCCTGCTGTTCTGTCTCGTAACGATGCCGGTCGTTCTTGAGTTCGAGGGCGCTGAGCTGCTGGTTCATCCGCTCGTTTTGCGATCCGGACTGGGACTGCGATGAGCTTGCCTGCGACATCTGGACCTGGTGTTCGCGAGCCTGGAGCTTGAGCAAGGCCTGGTATGCCGCCTGAGCGGCGGCCTGGGCGTCGGGGAGCGGGGTGACTGACGGTGTGGAGGCGGCGCGCTGCAGTGCGTCGGCAGCGGTGGACATTTCGCTGATCGCCTTGTCGAGATGTTCGCGCATGAGGACATCCTGCGTCTGTCCGGCGAGCCCGGTCGCAGGGTCCCGCGCTTCGGTCTGCGATTCGGCGATGACGCTGACATCGTCGGCGAATGTCGATGAGGGAGGATCGTTGCGCTCGCGACGGAGGACGTTCCATGTGGCGGACACGATCTGCCGCTGGATTTCCAGCATGTGGCCGGTCGGCGACTGCTGCTGGCCCTGCTGCTGTTGTTGCTGCTGCTGTTGCTGTTGGCCCTGCTGGTTCTGGCTCTGGCGGTAGATTTCTTCGAAGGGGCGGACCTCGGCGAAGAAGATGTCGCTGAAGGAGCGGCGTGGCTGTCCGCTGGCATCCAGATCGTCGGCGTAGAAGTAGAACGAGATCAACTCGTCGGGCTCGACACCGAGTTGTTCGAGTGCGAGGAGGTGGCTCATTTCGGCGGACGCGACCGGATCGCGACCGTCCCCGAAGACGACCTGTTCTTCGCTGCCATCGGGCTTGAAGTACACGAGCCCGTGCTCGGCGATTCCGAAGTCGTCCCGGGCGGTTCCTTCGAGGGAGACTTCCTGAAGGGGGGAGACGCGGACATCGCGGGCCGGGAAGGTGACCTGCAGATCGACAGGCCGGTTTTCGACCAGCGTGAGCTGGAGTTCTTCGCGGTCGCGGTTCTCTCGTCCGTGGTCGTCGATCAGCCGGAGTTTCAACCGGGTTGACTGTGTCGGAGTGAGTGTGGCGGTGACGAGTGTCGGATCGGAGGGGGACTGTTCCAGAAGGAACGGCTCCCCTTCGTCGGGGGTCAGGCTTGCGCGTTCGACGGGTTTGTTCAGCCTGAATTCGAGCCGGACGGTCGAGCCTTCCAGCACGCTCATGCGGCTGATGTCGCGGAGCGTCTCGTCGTCGCGCCGGACATACGAGGGATACCGAATGACGGCGTCTGCCTGTTCGAGACGGGGATAGTCGAAGGTGGTGACGCGGTAGTCGTCGGTCGTCTGCCCGTCGTAGCTGATGCGATAGACGAGATCGGACTGGATATTCGGGATGCGTGCGCCAAAGACGGGGTCGCTGAGGCTTTTTGTCAGCGGGATACGCACCTGCTGCTGCCGGCTGTCGATCGCGACGAGTTCGATGGTCGAGGGGAGGTCTTTGCCGAAGGTTGCGGTGACGAGGAGACCTGTGCCACGCTCGACTTCTGCATCTCCGGGGTGCACGACAATGCCCTCGACGGGCGTGGCGGGGGCCGGCTGATCTTCGTGAACCAGTTCGGGTTCGGGATGGATGACGGGGTTTCTGGCCGTCCAGACGACGGCGGCGGCGAACAGGACAAAGGCCACGCTGCTCGCCACGTGCCCGGCCACGACGCG
>CAZUXX010000092.1:0-9600 GCA_964624215.1 uncultured Planctomycetaceae bacterium | reverse complement strand
CTGCTGGCGGGAATCGGCCTGTCGATCGTGACGTTCACTGCGATGAACTGGGGGTTGTGGTTCAACCTGCAGATTCCTCACGGCGACTCTGCCATGTACGAGGAACACCTGTGGAACCTGGAACATCGCAAGGGGTTTCGCAGCTATCTCGACCAGGGACTGTTTCTTGGCGAGCACATCCAGGTCATTCATGTGCTGCTCGTGCCGCTGCATCTCCTCTGGCCATCGCACTTGCTGCTGGAATTGTGCGAATCGATTGCCCTGGGGATGACGGCGCTGCCCGTTTACCTGATTGCCCGGCGGCACACCGGATCCGAATGGGCGGCGCTGTACCTGGGACTTGCAACGTTGTTGTACTTCCCCCTGCAGACGCTGGACATCTCGATCGACTTCAAGACCTTCCGGCCGATTGCGTTCGGCGTGCCACTGCTGCTCGCAGCGATTGATCAAATCGAGCGCCGTCGCTGGAAGACGGCCGCCGTGCTGCTCCTCCTGACGCTGTCTGCAAAAGAGGATTACGCCATCATCATCAGCCTGCTGGGGCTGTGGCTGTGGATCGTCGGCGACCGCGGACTGCCGGCTCTGCCCCCAGGCCTTGCCGATGCTTCGAAGCCGGCAAACACTCGTCGAACCCGCTTCATCGGGGCGGCCATCTGCATCGCCGCGGCGATCTACCTGCTGATCGCCGTCAAGGTGGCGATTCCGTGGTTCCGTGGCGGAGAGACACCCCACTTTGCCCGCTACTTTTCCCGGTTTGGTGAAACGCCGCTCGACATCCTCTGGGGAATGCTCACACGACCAGGCCTGCTGGCGGCGGAGCTTCTCGATGCACCGACGCTGCTGTACACGCTGTACCTCCTGGTTCCGCTGGGGCTGTTGCCAATCCTCTCCCCGTCGCGGCTGCTGGTGGGACTGCCCCTGTTCGTCCTGCTGTGCCTGAATGAGCTTGCCCAGCAGCCTGCGGGACCCTTCCACCATTTTCATGCACCGCTGTTGCCAATTGTGCTGTGGGCGGCGGCGAGCGGTCTGGGGCGACTGATCTCGCAAGACGGCACCCGGCAGACCGCCATTTGCGGGGCCCGATTTGCCCTCGCGTGTGCGCTGCTCACCGGTGTGTGTTACACACTGACTCCCCTGGGTCTGCGTTTCTGGGACTCGGGCCGGATCGTCGCCGGACGCCCCACCTGGTGGCGAGCACTGTACATCCCCGATGAGCGGGCCCAACGCTGGAAGGAGATTGCCCCCCTGATTCCCCGCAGCGCACGGGTTGCCTCGACCGACTTCGTTCACCCGCGGCTGACTCACCACGAGCGGTCGTACGACTACAGCGGGTACCTCAGAAAAGTTGCCGGGTACGAGGCACGGGTGCCACAGGATACCGAGTACATCGTGATCGATCTTCAACACCCGTACAGCCGCAGCGTTCTCGGAGAGTCGGTTCAGCGCCCGGAGGATGTCAGGGAGCTTGTCGAGCAGCCCGATCGTTGGGAACTCATCAGTCCGCCTGATGACCCGTACTTTGCAGTGCTCAAGCGACGTCCCGACGGGGAGCAACTGCCGGATCACAGCGAGCAGGTGCCATGAGTGACGAACGAGTTTCCCGACGCGGCTTCGCCCGGACGTGTGCCTTTGTCTGGCCGGCACTCCTGACGGGTGCCATCGCCGACGACCAGGCAACACCGGAGTCAGAACGTCCGATTCGGGACAGAGAGTCGCGAGAAGAGGATCCCGTCCCGGCTGCCGAGGACTTCCTGCTCGCTGCACTGACCCGGCTCTATCCCGGGTACGACTTCACTGCCGAACGACTTGCAGGAATGAGAATGCTGCTTCGTCACCGCGTGGTGCAGGGGGAGATGTTGCGGAATCAGCAGCTGCAGAATCACGAAGGTCCGGCGACGACGTTTCGAGCGCTTGTTCCGCGGCCTCGCTCCCCCGAAACCCGATGACGTTTCCTTCGTGACCGTCCAGCGAGACTCTCTCTATCTGGAGACTTCCGGGTCGTCAAACTGACGGCGCGCGGTGCAGATTCGGGACACGTCGCTCCTTTGGAGCTTTCCCGCGGGAGATCGCAAACCCCGCTGCATCTGTGGAAATCTCGCGAGATTCCCGACCTGCGGGAAGATTGGCACTCAAGGTGCGTTGATTGAGCGAATCTGTGGTAGCCGTGCGTTCGCGTCGAACCGCACCGGAGCGCTGCCGCCGAAGGGAGCCCAGTCAACCAACGAGGGGGACGACTATGAGAGGCATGATGTTGGCCATTGCGGCCATCGCGGGGTTTGCGACGTTCGGTGACGGCGCGAAGACCGCCGAAGCACACGGACGCTACGGCCATGGCGGGTACGGCCGGGGTTACGGCGTCAGCGTGCATGGACGTGGCTGGGGCGTGTCCTACGGCCGCGAATACGGTTACGGCGGATACCGCGGGTATGGTCACCACCATCACCACCATCACGGCTATTACGGTGGCTACTACGGTGGTTATGGCGGGTACGGAGGCTGGGGCGGATACGGGTACGGCTGCGGCTGGTAAAGCACGCCGACCACCGCATCGAGCAGCCGGTTCCGGAGTTTGCGGAACCGGCTGTCTCGTTTTTTCCAGGAACCTGGATTCCCGTACAAGTCCCGGCGGGTGTCAGGCAGCGCGTTCGCGGCGGGTCGGCTCTTCGTTGAGCAGCCGGGCGCGGAAGCCGTTCTGATCCTGTTCGTAGAGCCGCTGCAGGCATTCGCTCAGCATGGGCATGGCGACGCACAGAGCCTTGCGGATCTTTTTTGTCTGCAGGCTGCATTCCCCTTCGCCGAATCCGGCAGCCCGCTGATGCAGGGTCTCTTCCCGCCGCACGGAGAGCCAGGGGAGTTCGAACCGGTCGGCAAGCCGCTGCACGAAGCTGAGCGGGTTGACCCGTTCGGCCCCGCCGATGTGGTACAGCCCGGTCAGTCCTTCGGACCAGGCCCGATTGAGAATGCCGGTCAGATCGGTCGCCAGAATTGGTGTGGCATGGCGGAGGCAATCCTGCTGGACGAGTCGCCGGGTGCGGACTTCCTGCAAACGCTGTTCGAGCCAGCCACGAACCCCGGCGGGTGACCAGCCGAAGGCATTCGTCCGCACGATCAGGGCCGGGCCGTTTCCGAGGATCCGCTTCTCCAGTTCCCGGACTGCCTGAGCCGTCTCGCTCATGCAAACTGATGTGCTCGATTCCTCGTGGAACATCCAGGGGCCGGTCAGCACTGCGTCGGACGAGATGAGGGTGAACCCGCATCCTGCATCGCGGCAGGCACACGCCCAGAGATCTGCCTCGGCCGAGTCCTCCGGGCTGAGCGTGATGTCCCCTTCCCAGTTTGAACGGGCGGCCGGCCCACAAAAGACGACCTGATGGGCACGCGTTTCGGCAAGGAGAGCGGCGATGGCCTCCGGATCGCCCGACTGCGATTCGTGAATCGTACATCCGGCGATGCGGATCCCGGGTTCACGAGTCAGCGCTGTGACCGTCCACTCGTCCGAGAGAGCCGCTGCCACGTTGGCTCCGACGACCGTCTCGACGCCGACCACCAGAAGATTGTTCACGCTGAAGCCTCCTTGCCTGGGCGTGCCATCAATGGATGAATCACGAGGAACCGGCTCGGCGGATCAATCCTGATCACGCCTGGTGAGCGGGTTCGCGGGGGGGCGGAGTATAGCGCTCTCACTTTCAGCGAGCCAAGGGCAATCCGGTGGAATCTCGGCTGACCGTCTCCGTGCCCCGGAGGCAACCCAGAGGATGGATGAGCGGACAGTCGCCCGGGCCATCGATTTCGGCTGGGAATCGCGACTCAGCAGCGATATTGTGGAGACATCTTCCGGAGGACATCTCATGCCGGTTCGCCTCTTCGTCTGTCTGTGGTTCCTGGGATCGTGCGTGACCCTGGCGGACGCCCCTGCCGGCTCGGATGCTCCTGCCGCCGTGTCTGGTGACGCGGAAGTCAGTGACTTGCCGCTTGCCGCTCCCCCGGAGAGCACTGCAAGCGATCCTGGACGGATCGAGCTCGACGCGAAGCGGATAACTCTCTTCCCTGTCGACGACCCGAAGTGGCTTGCGGATCCATTTCCGATTCTGGAGATGGAGATGGTCGACGCTGCGACTGATCTTTCGAAAGGAAAGACGGCCCCGCCTGCGAAGGTCGTTCAGCCACGAATTCTCAATCGTCTCGATTTGATGATCGCGGAGCTGGAGAAGAAGTGCAGTTCCGGCGGCGGGAGTTCAAGCAATCCGTCACGCCCGGCAGAGGCGTCGGTCCTTCGCAAGGGGGCCGAGCGGAAGGGAGAACTTCGCGCTGCCGAGCAGCAGGGGCGTCAGTGGGCGAAACTGTCGCCGAAGGATCGGGAGAAAGTCCTGCAGTCGCAGACGGAGGGTTTCCCCCCCGGTTACGAAGCGATTCTCGCCGATTACTTCCGCCGCGTCTCGCGGACGGAGTCTCCATCACCAGCACCGGGCGCGGCGTCCACAGAATAGCTTCGTGGCTGCGTCCGGATGCAGACGGTTGTGCGCTGCTGACGCGTGACGTCACCCGGAACGCTCGTGTCTGCTGGAGCGTACTGACGACTGTGATCGCAGGGGTTCCTACGGGCACAGGTTGACGCCCAGTCGATCGAGCCGGTCGATGCGGTCTTCCCGGATCGGGTCGAGTTCTTCGATCCGGACGATCTTCCACTCGCCTGCTTCCCGTCGCCAGGTGATCCGCCACATGGAAGGCTGGTGCCCCACGTTGCGTCCCCGCACATTGACGGTGCCGTTCACCCGAAATTCGGAGATGGCCACGGAGTTTTCGTTCTGCAGCCGCACATTGACCGCCTTGATCGCGAGAGGCTGGTCGACCGTCACGATGTTCATCGCTGCTGCCACGAGCAGTCGCTCACAGGCAGCCCCGGCAGAGAAGAAGCTTTGGGTCCGCTCGACGTCACCGGATTCGAACGCCCGCACGACACCGATGACGTTCTCTTCGACGATTTCGCGGTCGGTGACAACGTACCTCTCAAAGACGATCACCCCGACGGAGAGCGCGACGCAGACGCCGGCGATCAGCAGTTGAGTCTTCGAACTCCGTGAGAGACCACTGACACCAAAGGCAACAGCCAGCGTCAGGAGGGCAGCCATCGTCAGCCACGGAGATTCGGTCGGCAACATGGATGGCCTCTGGTATTCGCTGGCGCGAGGCCCGTCGCTCGCGTGACAGCACGACTCGCTGTAACGGCACACCTCTTCTTCGAAGATACGGTCGCAGCCGTGAAACCTCCGACGAATTTTCACCGGTGACCGGCGATTCGTTGGCTTCAAGCGGCTCCTCCTCGGGAAGCTCTCGAATCCAGAACCGGCGGAAGTGCACCTCCGAACCTTCGCTTTGCAGTCCGATGGAACCTTCCCGGGGGGATTCCACGATGGCTTCGCCGACGTGGCGACCGTTGATTCTCAACGACAGGCGGCCTTTTCGGCTACGCAGATAGAGTTCGTTCCACTGGTTCACTCCGCGGGAGAAGGCGCTGGCAGTTTCCAGAGGCTGGGACAGGCGGGCGCCACTGCTGCCGAAGATGCAGCCGGTCTTTGGTTTGTGCAGCTGGACCTGAATCCCCCGGGGCCAGATCTTGTCGTCCCCCTGGGTGTAAACGAGGATGCCGCTGTTCCCATTCTCATCTGTGGGATAGCGCCATTCCACACCGAGCTCGAAGTCCCTGAATTCCCGCCGGGTCCGCAGATATCCGTGCGGTTCGCCACGGCAGACCAGGACCGAGCCGGCTTCCGACGGCTGGATGGACCAGGTCTGTCCGATTGGCGAATCCTTCAGACCTGAGTAGTGTGTCCAGACTTCGCCGGGGAAGTTCTCTGCGTCAAGCAGTTGCCAGCGAGGGAGTTCCGCCGGCTGCGCAGGGATTGTCACAGGGACCGGATCGCTCTCCTGGGCCGTTAAATGCCCTGCCATCAGGCAGATGGAGGCTGCCCAGAGCACAGAGTTTCCGATCCGCCGGCAGTGTGCGAAGCTACGAATAACGGAATCGGCCGAAGGGTGCTGGTCAGTCACAGCAGAACAATCACGGCGAGAGAGAGAGTCAAAACCGGTTGCAGCCGCTCCGCTCGCGCGTCATCGTAGCGCCCAATCCGGTGCGATTCAACGGCCTGAACCACCTCGGCAGCGTATGATGCGGGTATGGACAAAGTCACCCTCGTCTGTTTTTTCTCAAGTTATGCAGTTGCATTTGCGCTCGAGCTGTCGCAGCTCGTCCGCGAATCGCGGCTTGCGCGATGGATTGCCATCGGTTTCACAGCGGCTGGTGTCGTCGCGCATACCGCCTACCTGCTTGTTCGCAGTCGTGATGCGCAACTGCCCCCCCTGTTGAGTTCCGGCCACGACTGGATGCTGGTGCTGACCTGGCTGGCCGTCGTGGTGTCGCTGTCTATTGTGCTGTGGGATCAACGCCAGGCGATCGGGTTATTCGTGCTCCCGCCGGTACTGCTGCTGGTGGGAGCTGCCCGGTTTGCCGGAATGGATGCCAGCGCGCTTCAGCCGGAGATGTACTGGCTGAACATGCTGCATGCGACGTTTCTGGTTCTGGGAGGTGCCGGATGTGTCGCCGGGCTGGTCCTGAGTGCGATGTATCTTGTGCAGCATCGCCGGCTCCGCACCCGACTTGTCGAATCGGACGAACTCAGACTGTTCAGCCTGGAGCGGCTGGGGCGATGGAACTGGTGGGCGATTGTGATTTCCATTCCCATGCTGACACTGGGAATGGCATTGGGACTTGTCCTGGTGTACCGTTCCCGCGACACCGCCGAAGCCATTCATCTTGGCCAGACCAGCTTTGCCGTCATCGGGGTCGTCTGGCTCCTTAGCGCCGTCCTGCTCGGGTGGCTGCTCGCGTCCCGCCAGGCTGCTGGCCGGCTGGTGGCGTGGCGTACCGCGTGGACCTGCGGGCTGATGCTGCTGACGCTGCTGATTCTGCAGGTCTTCAGCCAGGGAGGTGTTCACGGAAATACCGACAGGCAGCCGCAGAAAGCGGAACTGGTGGAACCGGTGGTCGGCCAACTTGTATCAGCTTCAACAGGTCGGCGACGGTGAATCTTCAAGTCCTCTACTGCACGCACCAGACGGCGCGACTGTCGACCCGGGAACGGCTCGCCTTCGCCTCGGAAGAGCAGTTGCGCCGTGCCTACGAGGAGCTCCGTCAGCGGTTCCCTGCCTGCGAGTCGGTGCTGGTTTCGACGTGTAACCGCGTCGAGCTGTACACCGCCCAGGAGTCGCCCGAGCAGGCGCCGACGGCCCGCGATCTGGCGCAGTTCATTTCTGATTTTCACCGGATCCCGGTGGAAGAGTTCTTCGACGATCTCCTCGAACAGTCGGGGGCGGCTGCGGTCCGGCACCTCTTCGAAGTCGCGTGCAGCATCGACAGCATGGTGCTGGGGGAGAGTCAGATTGTCAGCCAGGTGAAGGACGCTTACGACCTGGCCACGCGGAGTGATGCCAACGGCCCTCTGACCAACGCCCTGTTCCAGCGGGCGCTCAAGGTATCGGCACGTGTCCGGAGCGAGACGAAGCTGTCGGAAGGACGGGTCTCGATCGCCAGTGTCGCGGTCGGAGAGTTCGGACGGGGCATCTTCGAAAGTTTCAGGGACAAGACCGTCCTCGTCATTGGCGCCGGAGAGATGGCCGAGGAGACGATGCGGTACCTGCAGACGGAGGGGGTCGGTCGCGTCATCGTCTGCAACCGCAACCATGAGCGGGGACAGACGCTGGCTGCCGTGTTCAAGGGGGAAGCGCGGCCGTTTGACGAACTTGATCTGTGGCTGGCAGAGGCGGATATCGTCGTCTCGGCGACGGCAGCCCAGGAGCCGATCGTGACGCCCGACCGGTTCCGTGCGATCCGGAAACAGACGGGGGCGCGGCCGATTTTCATTCTCGATCTGGGCGCCCCGCGCGACTTTGATCCGGCGATTTCGGATGTCGATTCCGAAGTTTTTCTGTACGACATCGACAATCTCGAGTCGACCTGCGAGAAGAACCGCAAGCAACGCGCCGACCAGATTCGCAAGGCCTACACCATCATCGAGGAAGAGACGTCCCGCTTCATGCAGGACGTCTACCACAAGGCGACCGGCCCGATCGTCAAGCGACTGCGTGACGAGTGGCACTCGATCAGCCGCGAGGAGATGGAGCAACTGTTCCGCAAGCTCCCGCACCTGACTCCGTCCGATCAGGCAGCGGTGGAACGGTGCGTCGAGCGGATCGTGAACAAGCTTCTGCATCCTCCGCTGCAGACCATTCGCGATGAGGCGAAAGAGGGGACGCCCCACGGACTGATCGACGCCATCCGCCGGCTGTTCCACATCAGCGACTAGCTCAGCTCCAGCGACATCACAGCCGCCCCGGCAAGAGCCATGGCCTGTGCTGCCTGGGGATTCTCCCAGCGGTCCATCGATTTTTCCGGCGCAACTTCTGACCTTGTTCGCTGGTCGCGAAACGGGCGGCATGCCACACTTTGGCCGTCAACCGGTACGTCGGGGCCGGAACATTCTGCCTGCTGCACGTTGTCGATTCATCAGACAGACAGGCGGTCCTGCCCGCCCGGGTGAGCTGCAGCCGCGTGGTCGCGGGAGTCAGGGCCCCGACTGACCTCTCAGATCTGAATCTCCCAACGTTACAAACCGAGGACTTCACCGCATGGCCCAATGTCTCGTCACCGGCGGGGCCGGCTTTATCGGCAGTCACCTCGCTGAGGCCCTGTTGGCCGCGGGGCACTCCGTGACCGTCATCGACGACCTGTCTACCGGCCGTCGGTCGAATCTCGATGCCGTCGCCGATCATCCGCAGCTACGGATCGTCGAGGCGTCGATCTCGGATCAGCAGGCACTTTCCGAGGCCGCTCGCGATGCCGAGGTGATCTACCACATGGCAGCGGCAGTCGGGGTCAAGCTGGTTGCGGAAGACCCGGTCCGAACGATTGAAACGAACATCTATCCGACCGAGGCGCTTTTGAGACTGGCCCTGCAGGGACGGCGGAAGTTCTTTCTCGCGTCGACCAGTGAGGTCTACGGGAAGAATCCGAAGGAGCGGTGGACCGAAGAAGATGACCTGCAGCTCGGGCCGACCTCCCGTCCCCGCTGGGCGTACGGATGCTCGAAGGCCATCGACGAGTTCCTCGCGCTGGCGTACTACCGCAAGTTCGGTCTGCCCGTAGTGATCGGGCGGTTCTTCAACGTCATCGGGCCGCGGCAGGTCGGTCAGTATGGAATGGTCGTTCCGCGGTTCATCGACGCGGCGCTCGACGGACGTCCCCTGACGGTCTACGACGACGGACTCCAGCAGCGGTGTTTCGCCCATGTGCGGGAGGTCGTGGAATGCGTGATGCTGTTGATGCAAACGCCAGAGGCGTGCGGCCAGCTGTTCAACATCGGCAGTGACCGGCCAATCTCGATCCTCGACCTGGCCCAGGCGGTGATCACCCGGACGGGCGCTTCCGTCGACATCAATCACGTCCCGTACGCAGACGCCTACGGTGAAGACTTCGAGGATGTCCGCCGCAGGGTCCCCGATGTCGGAAGCTCGAGCGCACGATCGGACGCAAGCCGATGCTGCCGC
>CAZUXX010000091.1:0-9652 GCA_964624215.1 uncultured Planctomycetaceae bacterium | reverse complement strand
CGGAGACGACTCCGGGTGGTCGTGCGCTGAAGTTCTATTCGTCCTGCCGGGTGGATGTCCGCCGGATTGCTTCGCTGAAGGATGGAGACGAGACGATTGGCATTCGCATGAAGGCGAAGATCGTCAAGAACAAGGTGGCCCCCCCGTTCCGGGTGGCCGAGTTTGACATGCTCGGTTCCCGCGGGATCAGCCTGGAAGGGGATGTGCTCGACATGGCCGTGGAGCACAGGATCGTGCAGAAGAGCGGGGCGTGGTTCAGCTACGGTGAGCAGCGTCTGGGACAAGGACGCGACAAGGCGCGGGCGCTGCTGGAGGAAGATCCCAAGCTGCTGGCCGAGATCAAGGAGAAGGTGCTGGCGGCGCGAGGCTTTGGTCCGAGCCAGGAGTCAGTCGCGGAGACGAACGGGAAGGGATCGTGAGCGTCTGGCGGTGTGACGTCGCGAGAGTCGTCGGTCTGCGGTGACTGCCGGGGATGACTCTCGTGACGACACGCATGCGTGGCGGGCGTTTTATGTCACCTGGCTGAGGACGTCTTCGGCGACGTAGATGGGCAGGTGAGGGTCGTAGTGGACGGCGAGGGCGATGGCGTCGCTGGGCCGGCAGTCGACCTCGATGAGCTCTCCTTCGCGTCTGATGCGGATGACGGCGTAGTACGTGTGGTCGACCAGTTGGGTAATGACCACTTCCTGCGCTTCGCCGTCGAGTGCTTCGATGACGTTTTTGAGGAGATCGTGCGTGAGGGGGCGAGGAGGCATCTGTCCCTGCACCCGGCGGTCGATGCTGGTGGCCTCGAAGATGCCGATCAGAATCGGGAACGCGCGGTCACCATCGACTTCGCGGAGAAACACGACCTGCTGGTCGTTGATCTCGCTGATGATGATTCGCACAAGTTCCATCTGCACAAGCACGGCAAACTCCTTGAACAAACTGTGACGTGGCCGAGAAGGGACGATTTCTGCCACCAGCTCGCTCAGGCGAGTATACGTCTCGGTCGGGAGACGTCATAGCATTGTCGTGTGCGAAGACGTGAGGGAGCGGAGACAAGGTGACGGTTGAGCCCGCGGTCGGGATCAGGGGGCTTGTTGCCGTGCGTTTTCGTTCGGAGATGGATTCGCATCGACGATTTGCAGGAGGAGTCTCAGGGCGTCGCGGTAGCGGGGCGCCTGTTCGAGCGACTGGAGGATGTGTCGGCGGGCCTGCAGCTGGTGCCGGGAATCGTCGGATTCGGCGAGGCTGCGGGCGAGGCGGTAGTGGAGAGTGGCGCTGTCGTCGGTTCCGAGGGCGAGTAGCGACTCGAGTGACATGCGTGCCTCGTCGGCGTCGCCCAGTTTTTCGGAAGCATCGGCCAGGAAGCGGTGGGGTTGCGGGATCAGCGGGTCAATCGCTCGCAAGCGGCGTGCGTTCTGCTGGACGGCCTGCCAGTCTGAAGCGGCAGCGTCGAGTTCGAGCAGCCGCAAGAGTGCTTCGTGGGCGGAGTCGTCGATCTCGACCAGTCTGGTCAAGATCTCTCGCTCCTGGAGCGTATCTCCCCGCTTTCGGAAGAGACGTGCCAGTTGCATCAGGGGGCCGTTGGCACCGGTGGCACGGGGTTCCATTTCGATGAGGCGGCGCAACAGGGGTTCGGCCTGTTCGTCATTCCCCTGGCGGAGGAGCAGTTCGGTGTAGAGCTTCAGACCGGCGTAGTTGTTGGGGTTTTGCTCGATCCAGTTCCGGAGTTTGTCGCTGGGAGAATCACCATCGACGTCGGCGAGATCGGGCGAGGTCCATTCGCTCTCGGGCACGGGGCCGGCTGCCAGGTCGCGGGCGAATGTGGCGAAGGATTCGTCGAGCTCGTCGAGAGAGGCCGTGTGCCTCTGGAGCGCCTCGTTGATCGAGAGGCCAGCGGCGAGATCTTCCAGTACATCGTTGAGGGCATCGAGTCCGAACTCGTTGACGAGGTGTTCGACCACGAGACTGGACTGGTAGTAAGCGAAGGCGATGTCGGAGGCGTCGCCCGCGTTCAGGAAGGCTCCACTGAGTTCGCCGATGGGGGTGATCTGCCCGGCGAGGATTCGCTGCCGCCAGGCCGGAGTCATCCGCTGTCCCCAGGCGGAGTCGCGTTGGCGTTCCTCGTAGACGGAGATGCCTTCGCTGAGCCAGCGTGGCATGCGGTTGAGCGTGCGATTGAGCGTGACGACGTGCGCGAATTCGTGCCACAACACCGACTCCCAGTTCGAGGGGGATGCCGTTTGCGAGGCGGGGCTGTTGGCAGTGATGACGTTCCCGAAACAGACCCCCAGGTAGCCGGAGACGCCGGGCATGCCGAACGTGCGGACGGCGAAGTCGGCAGGTTCGGGGAAGATTTCGACGATGACCGGCTGCGTGAGTTCGATTCCGTACTTCGGGCAGAGCGTCTGGCGAGCCTCGTGGAGGAGATCGAGCACGCGGTGGCCGTACACGGCGGCTTCGGTGGCTTCCATCCGAACGATAAAGCCGTCCTGTTCGAGGGTGGTGAAGCGCTGGAGTTCATCCCGCAGAGTGAGCAGGTTGTAGACGGCGACGTCGTACTGGTCGGCGGCATACGCCGCATCGGCCATTTGCCAGCCTTCGTCTTCGCGGCCGAGCCGGAGCAGATCCTGGGCGAGCTGTTTTTTTGCGGGGAGGTAGTCGGGATCGAAGTCCAATGCCTGCTGCTGGTGCTGTGCTCCTTCGGCGAAGCGGTACTTTTGTGAAAGTTCGCGACCGATGACATGGTCGACTTCGGGGTTCCCGGGCCAGGTGGCGAGTGCCTTGCTGTAGAGCTCTGCTTCCCGTTCGGGGTCGTTCTGCAGGTGTGCGATTGTGGCTCCGTAGGCCAGCGCGAGCGGGTGCGAGCTGTTGACGGCGAGGACGCGGTCGATGATCTGTTCTGCCTCGCGATACTGCTCTGCCGCGACGAGATGATCGATTTGCTGAATCAGCAGCGGGATGTGCTCGGAGTTGATGGCAGCGACCCGCGCACGGAGGGCCCGGGCCTGTTCGGGATCGGCTGAGGCGATGGCTTCGGACAGTCCGAATAGCATGTCGGGATCGTCGGGGAACGCCTCGACCGCTTCGCGAAAGATGTCGGCGGCGAGTTTGAAGTCCCGCTTGTCGAGGGCAAGTTGCCCGAGGGCCAGTCGCGGCAGTCGATGGAGCGGGTTGTTGCGTCGGGCCCGTTCGAAGAACGCTTCCTGCACGAGTTTGGCGTCGCCGCCGAAATCGAGTGCGAGTCGGCCGAGCAATACGAGGGCTTCGGCGTCGGTGTAGCGCCACGGCGCGGAATCGACGAGCTGAGCGATCTCCTGTTCGAGGGCCGGCACCTTGTCGGCCTCGCCTGAGTACCGGAGAGCCTCTCTCAGCAGCACACGGAGCTTGACGCTCCAGGTGTACTTGCTCAGGCCGTCTTTCAGGGTTTCGGCAGCCTGTTGATACTGGCCAGTCGCCAGTTCGGCTTCTGCCTTCACGGCGGGCCAGGCTTCGCCGTAGGCCCCTTCCTCGATGGCCTGAGTGGCCTGTTCGATTGCCTTTGCGAAGTCCCCACGGAGAACAAGTTCGCGGCAATCGTCGATCGCGGCGGCCGAGATCTGGCTGGCTCCTGCCAGATAGAGAAGCAGTGCGACGGCAAGTCCCCGTTTCATCGCTGAGATCCCCGGGAAGATCGTGTTCAGGATGTTCGTGGCGGTGAGTGGACGACCGATGGCCTGACCGCTGGAGCGAGACGACGGCAGTCACGCCTAGCGCTCGATCCGGACTGATGGCCGGGGAGCGGCACCTGCAGCATAACTGTTGGCGGAGTCGGGAGTCAGGGTTGCGGAACCGGCCGAACGGGATCGAGTGATGTGGCGGGGGGAAAACTGCTGATGCTTCGAATCCCGAGGGTGATTAGGATGCCCGCGCCGGCCAGCAGGGATTGCACAGGATGACAGGCATGAAGCCGATGGAAATTCTGGTTGTGGCGGGCGGACCATCGCAGGAACGCGAGATCAGCCTTCGCAGCGGAGAGGCAGTTGCGGGGGCGCTGCGAGCTCGCGGGCACCGGGTGGGTCTGTTTGATCCGGGGAGTGGTGTGATTCCCGGAGGCCCTCCGGCCGTCGATGTGGCCTACAACGCGCTGCACGGCTCCTTCGGAGAGGATGGCACGATCCAGGAGATCTTCGAAGCGTGGAATGTTCCCCTGACGGGGAGTAACGCGACGGCCAGTCGACTCGCTTTCGACAAACGGAATGCGAAGCTGCGATTGCGGGCGTCGGGTCTGCTGACGCCGGAGTTTCGCACGTTCGACCGTCACACCAGTCTGAAAGAGTTGCGGCGGAGCGCCCGCTGGCTGGGCTTGCCGGTCGTGGTGAAGCCGCAGCAGCAGGGGTCGAGTCTGGGGGTCCGGATTGTCCGCAAGCTGTCGGAGCTGGCGGATGCGGCTGCGGCCTGTCAGGAGTTCGGGCAACAGGGGCTGATCGAGCGGTACATCGCCGGGACGGAATGGACGGTGCCTCTGTTCGATGATCAACTTCTGCCGGCGATCGAGATTGTTCCGGCCGGTGACTTCTACGACTTCGAGGCGAAGTACGTCGACGACCGCACCGAGTACCGGTTCGACACGCCGATTCCTCCAGCCGTTCGGGAGCGGCTGGCCCGGGTGTCGCAGCGGGCGTGTGCGGCGCTGGGAACGTCGGGAATTGTGCGTGTGGACCTGCGGCTCGATGAGCGGCTGGTGCCGTGGGTTCTTGAGGTCAATACGTCTCCGGGGATGACCGACCACAGCCTGGTGCCGAAGTCGGCCGCCCGCGCGGGAATCGACTTCGGAGAGCTGTGTGAGCGTGCGTGCCTTGCGGCGCTCGGTCCGCGACGACAATGGCAGCCAATCGTTTACGAGACAGCCTGGGCCGGGTGAGGGGTGGGTGGAGTGCCGGTGTCCGGGAGGCTCACCTGGTGATGGCTTCGCGGACGAGGCGCCCCATCTCTTCGGTGACCACGGAGGGGCCTCCGCGAGCCAGGTCGGCCGTGCGATGGCCGGCTGCGAGGACCTTTTCGACGGCCGCTTCGATGGCAGCGGCTTCTTCCTCGAGCTTCAGCGAGTGGCGGAGGAGCATTGCAGCGGCAAGGATCGTTGCCAGGGGATTGGCGATGCCGCGGCCTGCGATGTCGGGCGCCGAGCCGTGAATCGGTTCGTAGAGTCCGGGGCCTGATTCTCCGAGGGAAGCCGAGGGGAGCATTCCGAGCGAGCCGGGAAGCATGGATCCCTCGTCGGTCAGGATGTCGCCGAAGAGGTTGCCGGTCACGACCACGTCGAAGTCGCGTGGTCGCGAGAGCAGGTGCATGGCCATCGCGTCGATCAGGACGTCTTCGTAGGTGAGGGAGGGGAACTCCTCCCGGACGACACGGGTGGCCGTACGTCGCCACAGCCGCGAGACCTCGAGCACGTTGGCCTTGTCGACGCTGGTCAGTTTGCCGCGGCGCCGGGTTGCCGCCTGGGCCGCCAGTCGCACGATTCTCTCGATTTCGCCGGTGGTGTACTCCATCACGTTGAAGGCGCGTTCCTGGCCTGCCTCCAAGTGAGCGTGGCCGGAATCACCGAAGTAAATACCTCCGGTGAGTTCGCGGAAGAAGAGGATGTCTGTGCCGTCGACGATCTCCTGTTTGAGCGGAGAGGAATCGACGAGGCAGCTCCAGGTCTTGACGGGTCGCAGGTTCGCGAACAGCTGGAGTTCCTTGCGAATTCTCAGGAGTCCCTGTTCGGGACGCACGGCTGCGGTGGGATCGTCCCATTTGGGTCCGCCTACGGCCCCGAGCAGGATCGCGTCGGCATCGCGACATGCCGAGAGCGTGGACTCGGGAAGCGGATTGCCCGTTTCGTCGATGGCGCACCCGCCGATCAGGTGCTCGGACATTTCAAACTGATGCCCGAAGAGCTCGGCGACGGTGGTGAGGACTGTTCTGGCCTGGGTGACGATTTCCGGGCCGATGCCATCTCCGGGAAGCAGGACGATGTTCGCGTTCACGATGAATTCCGACTGAAGTGACACGTGCGGAGCGGCACTTTAGTACAGCGGTTGCCGCGGGTCGAGGTTCCGGGTTCTGTCGAGTCTGATTGTGGCGGCGCTGGTCCGCCCGGAGGGAGGGACCCTTCGAATCCCTCCATCGAGTGCGCGACGAGCTACCGAATGTGTTTCTGAAAAAGTGTGAACATCTGGCGAACCGGGCTACGGGGAGATGTGTCTGTGTGTCTTTCCATCTCCGGGAGATCGGAGGGAGCGGGGCAGTCGCTGTCGTGGACTCGCCTTCTCCGCCCGATACACTGTGCTGGGATTGTAGACCGCCTTGGATTCCGGAACGGCCATGACAACCGCGAAACGCTCCAGTGCTGAAACGATTGACCTGTTTGATCGATACGTCATCCCCAATTACCGGCGGTATCCGATCAGTCTCGTTCGCGGTGAAGGGTCGCAGGTGTGGGATGCCGAAGGGAACCGGTACCTCGACCTGTTCCCGGGATGGGGCTGCAACATTCTGGGATACTCCCCGTCGCGAGTCGTGGCGGCCATCCAGGAGCAGGCGGCGCGGCTGATCCATGTGCCGAACACGTGGTATACGGAGCCACAGGGGGAGTTTGCCGAGGCCCTGTGTACACGCGGGTTCGGGAAGGCGTTTTTCTGTAACAGTGGCGCCGAGGCGAATGAAGGGGCGATCAAGCTCGCGCGGATGCATACTCCGCCGGAACGGTACAAGATCATCACGTTTGAGAACGGCTTTCACGGGCGGACGCTCGCGGCCGTCACCGCGACGGCGCAACCGAAGTATCACGAAGGGCTGGGCCCGCTTGTGCCCGGTTTTCTGTACGCTCCTTACGGGGATCTCGATGCCGTCCGTGAGCTTATCGATAGCGAGACGGCGGCTATTCTGATCGAGCCGGTGCAGGGGGAGGGGGGAGTCAACGTGCCGCCAGAGGGTTTTCTGGCGGGATTGCGATCTCTGTGTGATGAGCACGGTCTGCTGTTGATCTTCGATGAAGTTCAGACCGGGATGGCGCGTACGGGCGAGTGGTTTGCCTGGCAGGTCTTCGAAGTGCAGCCGGACATCATGACGCTGGCGAAAGCGATTGCGGCGGGAGTGGCGTGCGGGGCACTGATCGCGACCGAGGAGGTGTCGCAAAGCCTGCGTCCGGGGATGCATGCGAGCACATTCGGTGGGAACCCGCTCGCCATGGCGGCGGGTGTTGCGACGGTGGAAACGATCGAATCGGAGGGTTTGCTGCACCGTGTTCGCAGTTCTTCCGAACGATTTCGCAGCTTCTTTACGGAACTGCAGTCTGAAGTTCCGATCATTGATGCGGTTCGCGTGCAGGGGATGATGATCGGAATCGATCTCGCGATTCCGGCAGTACCTGCGGTGCAACTGTGTCTGGAGCGGGGTCTGCTGGTGAATGCGACGCACGACACCGTGCTCCGGCTGTTGCCGGCACTGAATGTGACGTCGGAAGAGATTGAGGAGGGGTGTGCGATTCTGAAAGAGGTGCTGCGGAACATGGCAGAGACG
Source organism: uncultured Planctomycetaceae bacterium (assembly GCA_964624215.1). Classification (GTDB taxonomy): domain Bacteria; phylum Planctomycetota; class Planctomycetia; order Planctomycetales; family Planctomycetaceae; genus CAZUXX01. The sequence continues at coordinate 2,122 of CAZUXX010000091.1, read as the reverse complement.
GCTGCGACCTGACATACTGCCGGCCTCGTTTTTTGCCCGGCTCGCCCGCTCCGAGCCGGGTTTTCCATTGAGGGATCCGTCCGGAAGCGGACTGGTGGTCCATGAGAGGAGAAGGCAATGCGACATCTCGTCAACCTGCTGGATCTGTCGAAAGACGACGTCCTCGACATCTTTGAGCGCACGGCGGCGCTGAAGGCCGAGGTGACGTCTTCGACGCGGCGTCCTCTCCTGTCACAGCGGGTGCTGGTTCAGCTGTACGAGAAGCCGTCGTTGCGTACCCGAGTCAGCTTTGCCTCGGCGATCAATCAGCTTGGGGGAAGCAACCAGTTCATGTCGGCTGCCGATGCGGGCCTGCAGGGTCGGGAGGCGCTGGCTGACGTGGCGCGGGTGCTGAGCAGCTATGCGGATCTGATTGTTCTGCGGACGTTTTCCCACCAGTTGATTGAAGACTTTGCGAGTCACGCGAGGTGCCCGGTCATCAACGGGTTGTCGGATGAGTCGCACCCGTGCCAGGCACTGTCCGATCTGTTCACGATGCAGGAGATCTGTGGCACGCTGCAGGGTCGAACGCTGGCGTATCTTGGTGACGGAAACAACGTGGCGACGTCGCTGGCAGAGATCTGCGCGCTACTGGGTGTGCGGTTCGCGATTGGTGCTCCGGCGGGATTTCAGCTGCCGGAGTCATTCCTGACTGAGCTGAGGACACGGTTCCCGTCGGCGACGCTGTTTCAGACGGACGATCCGCACGAAGCGGTGCGTGACGCGGACGTCGTGTACACCGATGTGTGGGCCAGCATGGGCCAGGAAGCCGAGAAGCCGCAGCGTGAGAAAGCGTTCGCTGCTTATCAGGTCAATGCCGCACTGTTGCAGTCGGGGGGACAGAACGCCCGCTTCATGCACTGTCTGCCCGCGCGACGGGGGCTGGAAGTGACCGATGAGGTGATGGAGAGCCCGGCCAGCTGTGTGTTTACGCAAGCAGAGAACCGCATGCACCTGGCGAAGGGGCTCTTCACCTGGCTGCTGGATGTGCCGACAGTGTGAGCATCGGCAGAGCGGCGATGGCGGTTGCGCCGCGTGCTGCGGCGCGACCGTGGAGGCTACTCGAGGACGACCAGCGGGCTGACGCGGAGCATCTTCTCGCGGATTTCGTTCTTCTCGGTGGCCGTTTTCGCCGCTTCGTAGCGCTGACGCAGCTTACGCACCTTTGCGCGGCGTGCCCGGCGGCGTGCAATCTCGCGGTCCCGTTCGACTCGTCCCATGGCTTGGAATCAGATCTCAATTTGACGGAAAGGGCAATATGGTCCGAAACGCTATCGGGCCGGAGCGGTTCCGTCAACGGTGGCTGCGTTGAAACGTGTGATTCGCCCGGCTGAACAGCGGTGGAGCCGACGTCTGGACGGGTCAGATCGCGGTGCAGGGGAGCCCCGCGGGGGAGACCAAGCCTTCTGTGACGGCAGTCGGGGGCTTTTCGGTCCCTCTGGACAGGCAGTGCCACACGCGTTTCAAAGACAGGAGGCCGCCCCGGCTGGCGGCCTCCTGCAACGTCGTGTTCGAGACAGGCTCGTTACCACGGTTTCAGTTTCCACCCCAATACGAAGCCGATTCCGAAGATCCACATGGCGGCGACCTCGGGCTTTTTGGCTGCATAATCCTTGAGGTAGGCGATGCAGTCATCGAGCGGGTGCGGCTGCTGCCGGGCGGCGGTGCGGAAGCGGTCTTCCTAGGTTGGTGTGGGGGAACTCGTGCCAGGCATTTGCAATCTCCTGTGGGGTTCAGATGTGGGATCCTCAGTGGAGAGACGGTCGCTTGAGGGCCGTCTTGATCCACCGAAGGTTTTCGTTCAGTTCAATGCGTGAGCGATCGAACACGTTCGCTGCCTTCCTGATGCGGAGGTACCCGATCCAGGCAGCGATGGCGGCCACAATGATCGTCAGGCCGGCGACGGTCAGATAGGCGGCCTGCGGTGGCCAGTCGGCCAAGTCGATGAGCAGCCAACTGATCCCCATGAGCAGCACGGGTGCTGCGGCGAGGAGCAGAACGGGAGCCCCGACGAGGAGGATCGCAGCGACGATGGCGTCGGTGCGTCCCTGGCGGAAATCGGCCAACAGGAGGCGGCCCTGCA
>CAZUXX010000090.1:8078-9663 GCA_964624215.1 uncultured Planctomycetaceae bacterium | reverse complement strand
GGCGTGGACCATCTCGATCACGCGAAAGTACGGATCATCGCTGAACAAGAAGTCCGGCTCGTGCACCGCCGTATACGAGCAGCCCTTCCGCTCCAGTCGATCCCGATTCAGGCGGCGACCGTGGAGGTTGCCCGCCAGCAGCGATCCCCGGTATTCAGCAGGCCAGGTGCGATCGCACGCCAGCAGCCCGCTATGAGCGTGTCCGCCACCGGCAGCCGAAGTCGTCGCCGACATCTCTTTCCGGACGTCGGTCCAGGTCTCACCCTCGGCCCAGTGCACATGATCCGCCGTTTGCTCGATCAGACCGTACAGGTGCGGGTCGAAATCGCTGCCGTACATCCGCTTCCAGTGCACTCCGGGAATGACATGCCACAGGTGACCGATCACCGTGTTGATCAGCCAGCATTCCCCGTGCTCATCCCAGTCCATGCCCCACGGGTTGGTGGTTCCGTGAGCGATGACCTCGAACGTGCGCCGCGTCGGGTGATATCTCCAGACGCTGCAGTTCAAGGGAACCCGCTCCGCATCAGAAGCCCCCGCGACACCGACGCGTGAGGTCGCCTGGATTCCGTGGCGACCGTACAACCAGCCATCGGGTCCCCACTTCAACCCATTGACGATGTTGTGGCGGACCGAATCGTTGTCGAATCCTTCCAGCAGAATTTCCGGCTCGCCATCCGGGACATCATCCTGATCCCGATCCGGGAGAAACAGCAGATACGGTGCGGCCGCGACAAACACCCCGCCGAATCCGACTTCGATGCTCGTCAGTTGCTTCCCCTGATCCCAGAACACGGTTCGCTCGTCATGCACACCATCCCCGTCGGTGTCTTCAAGAATGACGATGCGGTCACTGAGCGTCAGGTCGAAATTGACGCTGCTTTCGGCGTAGGTGTAGTTCTCGACGACCCACAGCCGGCCGCGACTGTCGGTCGTCATCGCGATCGGGTTCTGCACGTCCGGCTCTGCCGCGAACAGCGACACCCGGAACCCCTCGGGAACACGAATCGCCTCGAGTGCCTGCTGCGGCGACAACGGCGGGATCGTCTCTTCCTGTGTGTTCGGGAACTCGCCAGCACCGGCGGGGACGCCCGCGAACGTACTCAGCAGGATGGCGAACAAAAGCCTCCAGGTGGTTTCCCGAAGGGGAAGGCCGACAGAACAACAGACGGTCAAGCGCGCGCTCATCGGACAAGCTCCATGGAGATCACAGAGCCATCCTGTATAGCGAGTCAGGGAAAGAACCACGAGCAAGCCAATTCAGTCAAGCGGCGGAGGCGTCTTGTCGAATCAGCGAACTGTCCGGTAGAATTTTTAGCAGCGGTCGGGGGGACGACGGGGTACAGGACGCTTCTCCGTCTGGTTCTCTGGCCCCGCCCCCGCGAACGCCGTGCCCTGGAGACACTCATGGAGAAGACTGTGCATCGGCTGGCCTGGATGCTGACGGCGTTCTTTCTTTCGGTCACCGCCTGGACCGGTGTCGCCCGCTCGGAGGAAGCTCCCCGCTCCGCGGAGTACTACGAACTGATGAAGGTCCTGGTCGATTCGTTCGAGCAGATCGACCGCAACTATGTCAAGGATGTTG
>CAZUXX010000090.1:0-8068 GCA_964624215.1 uncultured Planctomycetaceae bacterium | reverse complement strand
CGCATCTCGGGGCTGCTCAAAAGTTTACTTAGATACTCGCGGCACGCCTGCTCGTAACTGCTGTTGGGGGAGCTCCAGGAACTGCGCAATTTCGCTTCGCGCAGGGCCTTTTCCTGCCATTCCAATAAACGTTGGGAATAATGGTCGAGGCGGCTGTCCGCGGAATGCTCTCTGAACTCGACCCCTACTCGGACTACATCAGTCCGGAAGATCTGACCAAGTTTACCGAGGCCATCGAACAGGAGTTCGGGGGCGTCGGCATTCAGGTCGACTTCGATGAGAAAGAGCGGAACATCCTCGTGATGACCCCGTTTCCGGGAAGCCCTGCCTACAAGGCCGGAATTCGGGCCGGCGACCGCATCGTCGAGGTCGAGGGCCGACCCGTGAAGGAGTTCCCCGAAGGACAGGAGATCCAGACTGCGGTCACCCTCCTCAAGGGCAAGCCGGGAGTCAAGGTGACCGTCGGTGTGAAGCATCCCGGCCGCGACGAGATCGAAACCGTCACGATGGTCCGCGAGATCATCCAGCTCGATACGGTTCTCGGCGACACGCACCGTCCTGACGGGACGTGGGACTTCATGCTCGATGACGAAGAGAAGATCGGCTACATCCGCATCACACACTTCACCCGCCGTACGGCAGCCGAGTTGCGGGACGCCTTGCGGACTCTCAAGGACAACGGCATGCGTGCCCTGGTCCTCGATCTGCGGTTCAACCCGGGCGGACTGCTGCAGGCAGCAATTGAAGTCTGTGACATGTTCATCGAGGACGGGCTGATCGTCAGTACCGAAGGACGCAACGTACCCGCTCAGAAGTGGTCGGCCAAACCCTTCGGCACCTTCCGCGAGTTTCCGATGGCTGTTCTGGTCAACCGATACAGCGCGTCTGCCAGTGAGATCGTGAGTGCGTGCCTGCAGGACCACAAACGGGCCGCGGTTGTCGGCGAACGAACCTATGGCAAAGGGAGCGTGCAGAACGTTGTCGAACTCGAAGGAGGCAGCAGCGCACTCAAACTCACCACCGCTGCCTACCATCGACCCAGCGGCAAGAACATCCACCGCTTCCCCGGCGCCGACGAATCCGAAGAGTGGGGTGTCATTCCGGACGACGGACTCGCTCTGCGGTTCACCAATGGCGAACTCATCGAATACCAGCGGATGCGGCAGGCTCGCGACCTCCCGCCACAGCCCGATCAGGAGCCGATGGAAATCGAATTCCATGACACCCAGCTGGAGAAGGCGGTCGACTACGTCATGAGTCTGCTCAACAAATCCGACGCAGACGACACCCCCGACAGCGAAGCAGCCCCCGCTGCGGCGACCGGCAATGAAGCACCCGGTCCTGCCGATAATCCCGTCGAGGGAGAGAAGACCGCCGAAGAGGGTGCCCGACTCGACCTCCCGATCGAAGTCCCCGCCGTCGCCGTCCCCAAGCCGGGCCGCCATGCCTGAAACGCAGTCGATCCAGGAGAAGCGCAACCGCCTGCTCGAAATCCTGAGCCGCTACGGGAGTGTTGCGGTTGCTTTCTCCGGCGGCGTGGACAGCACCGTCGTCGCTCAGGCGGCCTGGCTCGCACTGGGAGACCGGGCTCTCGCGGTGACCTCCCAAAGCGCATCACTCGCGGCCGGGGAGCTTGAACTGACACGGCAACTTGCCAGCCAGATCGGGATCCCCCACCGGATCATTACGACCGGGGAATTTGCCGATCCAAGGTACGTCGCGAACCCGCCCAACCGCTGCTACTTCTGCAAATCCGAACTCTACTCGCAACTCACGCACCTGCGTGCCGAACTGAACTTCGCCGTCATCGTCAACGGTGCCAACACGGACGATCGAGGCGATCATCGCCCGGGTATGCACGCAGCACGTGAGGCCGGAGTCAGAAGCCCGCTCATCGAGGCCGGGCTCGACAAAGCCTCCGTCCGTGAGCTCGCCAAAGGATGGGGACTACCGGTGTGGGACAAACCCGCCGCTCCCTGTCTCTCCAGTCGAATCGCCTACGGCGTCGCCGTCACACCCGAACGGGTCCGTCGCGTCGATGCGGCCGAACGGTGGCTCCGCGAGCAGTTCAGACTTCGCGAACTGCGGGTCCGGATCGAACCCGGCGAGCATGCTCGCGTGGAAGTCCCTTTGAACGAAGTTCCCCGCGTCGCCGCGGCAACCGACGAGATCACGCGGGCGTTCGTACAACTGGGTTTCGCGTCGACATCCGTCGACCCGGCCGGATTTCGTTCCGGCAGTATGAACGAGCGCCTCGCTCCTGCCGAGCTTGTGACGCTCAGCACCGAATTCTGACGCTCTCCTGGACGGCTGCGAAGCCTTCTTCCGTCCGGGCCGGTCGAAGTCACTCCCCGTTGCCGGAACCGGCGGTCATCGGGGATCCGCTCGCCCGGGCCTGCTTCTCCCCTACAATCAGGCAAGCGATTGCACTCGTATGGGGAGTTTGATGTGACCGATCTCGTCGTCCTGAATCAGGAACCCGGACAACACATCGACCCCATCTGCGGGATGGCAGTCGCCGATTCCTCTCCGCTGCGGGCCGAACGCGATGGCCAGACGTTCTATTTCTGTAGCGAGCACTGCCGCCAGACCTTCCTGAACGGGGAAGACCCGGCGGACCACACGTCCGCCTCCGGTCACTCCTGCTGTCACGGGCATTCGGGCATGGCCGCCGTCGAGCCGCCGCCCGATGCGGCATACTACTGCCCGATGTGTCCTGGCGTGACGAGCGACACACCTGGCATCTGCCCCAAGTGCGGCATGGCACTCGAAGCGGCCCATCCGGCCGGGCAGGGAGCACGAACGGTTTACACCTGTCCGATGCATCCCGAGGTCGAACAGGAGGGGCCGGGCGATTGCCCGATCTGCGGAATGGCCCTCGAGCCGAAGCGGATCATCGCCGGGCTCGATGACGATGACCCCGAACTCATCGACATGACACGTCGGTTCCGGGCCGCCCTCGCGCTCAGCATCCCGGTCGTGACTTTGGCGATGCTGCCCATGCTGGGAGTGGCAGTCGATCGGTGGCTCGGCCATCGCCTCTTCAACGGTCTGCAGCTGCTGCTCAGCACGCCGGTCGTGTTATGGGCAGGTTGGCCGTTCTTTCAGCGCGGCTGGCAATCGCTCGTCTCCCGCAATCTGAACATGTTCACCCTGATCGCCCTCGGAACCGGCGCAGCATATCTCTACAGCCTGTTCGCAGTCCTGTTCCCCGGCGCGATCCCCGAAGCTTTCCGTCACAACGGTCTCGTGGAGGTGTACTTCGAAGCGGCCGCATCGATCGTCACTCTGGTCCTCCTCGGCCAGATCCTCGAACTGCGTGCCCGCAAGAAGACCAGTTCGGCGATTCGTGAACTGCTTTGGCTCGCCCCTCCGGTGGCGCGCCTCGTCGAGAACGGACAGGAGCGGGAAGTCCCCCTGGAGCAGGTGCACAAGGGAGATCACCTTCGCATCCGTCCGGGAGAAAAGGTTCCCGTCGATGGGCGGATTATCGACGGCCGCAGTTCCGTCGATGAATCCATGATGACGGGAGAACCCGTCCCGGTGCAGAAAGAGGTCGGAGACACCGTCATTGGAGGGACCGTCAACCAGACCGGATCCCTCCTGATGCAGGCCGAGCGCGTCGGTGAGGGGACAGTCCTCTCGCAGATCATCGACCTGGTCTCCAAGGCCCAGCGCAGTCGCGCCCCCATTCAGAAACTCGCCGACACCGTGGCAGCGTACTTCGTTCCTGCGGTGGTCGCCGTGTCGATCATCACCTTCCTGGTCTGGGCGATTGTCCAACCCGCCCAGCCGGCACTGGCGTACGCACTTGTCAACGCCATCGCCGTGCTGATAATCGCCTGCCCGTGCGCGCTGGGACTGGCGACCCCCATGTCAATCATGGTCGGCGTCGGACGGGGCGCCCGGGAAGGGGTTCTGATCAAGGACGCCGAAGCCCTTGAGAGTCTTGCGACGATCGACACGCTCGTTGTCGACAAGACCGGAACGTTGACCGAAGGGCGACCACGCTTGACCGCGATCGTCCCGGCCGGCTTCAACGAAGACGAGCTGTTGCAACTCGCCGCTGCCGTCGAATCACACAGCGAACACCCGCTGGCACAGGCCATCGTCCAGGGCGCGCGCGACCGCAATCTGACCATCCCCGAAGTCCGGGACTTCGCATCAACCACAGCAGGCGGCGTGGAAGGGACAGTCGACGACCGCACCGTTCTGATCGGCAAGGAGGAGTTCATCGCCGGCCGCATCGGAACCGCCATCGACGCTGCCGACGAACAGGCACCCCGGCTGCAGGCTCAAGGACGAACCGTCATGTTCGTCGCTGTCGACGGCAACTTCGCCGGACTCCTCGCGGTCTCCGACCCGATCAAGGAATCCTCGCCACGAGCCATCCGCGAACTCCACGAAATGGGACTGGAGGTGCTGATGCTCACCGGCGATCACGCCGCGACCGCCCGCACGGTCGCCACAGAGCTCGACATCGACCAGTTCGAGGCGGGAGTCCTCCCCGAGGACAAGCATGACCGCGTCCGGCAGTTGCAGGAGGACGGTCGACGTGTCGCCATGGCCGGCGACGGAATCAACGATGCCCCGGCGCTGGCGGCAGCAACCGTCGGGATCGCCATGGGTACCGGGACCGATGTGGCCATCGAGTCCGCCGATGTCACTCTCGTCAAAGGCGATTTGCAGGGGATCGTCCGCGCCATCCGGCTGAGTCGGCAGACAATGCGGAACATTCGCCAGAATCTCTTCTTCGCCTTTATCTACAACGCGCTCGGAGTCCCGATCGCCGCCGGAGTCCTCTACCCGATCTCGAAGAGCCTTCTGCTCAGCCCGATGCTCGCGGCTCTGGCCATGAGCTTCAGTTCGGTTTCCGTGATCGCCAATGCACTGCGGCTTCGCACACAGAAATAGGAAACAGGGTCACCTCTCGCCGGGCAGGCCGGCAGCAGGGACCGGCATCCGATCGCTCTGCAATCGGTCCCTCTTGGATCAGACTACGAATGAGCCGTCAGAGACGACGGCCGGTATCGTTGTGGATGCCCTCCATCTTCGGGAGGCACTGAGCGGCGGAGCGATCGGGCCAGCCAGGTGATCAGCACGATGCTGGCGACGAGGCAGGGGAGCAGCAACGGCCACTCGAACCGCAACCCGCTGATCTTTCCGTCAGTCATCTCAAGTCGGAACAGCCAGCCATCCGTGGCGGAGGCAATCGCCGGCAGGTCGGCCCGCTGCATCAGCACCTGCATCCCGTTGAACAGGAAGTGGAACCAGATACACGGCCAGATGCTGCCGCTCCGGACGGCCAGCATCCCGATCACGATCCCGAGCAGCATCGCATTGAAGACCTGTTGCGGAATCATGTGGACGATGCCAAAGGCCATGGCCGACAGCACGATCGGCACCCACGGACTGCGTGCCCGCTGCAAGCCGCTGAGAATGAATCCGCGAAAGGCCAGCTCCTCGCAGATCGCCGGGGTCACGGCGAACGCCAGCAGCGGTAGCCACCACACGACATCCCGATGGGCCATTGCCGCCATGATCTCCTGAACCCCCGCCGGAGGATCCGGGAAGAACCAGTCCAGTCGCGTCAGCAACTCCATCGACAACGGCTGCAACACAAACGGCAGGACGGTTGCGACGAGCATCATTGTCCATCCCGGCCACCGCAGCTTCAGCGTCTGCCGCAGGCTCGTGGTGAGCATCGCTGCCATCAGCAGCGCCGGCGTCCCCACAGTCACCAGCAGATAGATCGTCTGCAGCTTGAGAACCTCCCCCGGACCGTGAGCCGACCGGAATGCATCCGACAGAACCCCGAACGACGCGAACTGCAGCATCAGGATCAGCACAAAGCAGAACCCCGCTTCGGTAAAGCTGGGAGTCGGCTCGCGATCCCGCAGGATGTGTCGCAACCACAAGCCCAGTTCGAACCGCTCGGCTTCCCGAAACAGAACATCCTCACTCTTGAACTGCTCGATCGCCCACCACAGCGCCAGCGCACTGTACGCAAAACTCGACCCCAGAACCGCAACGGCATACCCCCAGAGGTATGGCTGCGACTGGGAGAGCAGCAGCGACTTCAGCAACAGCCCCGGCCCCACAACCGGATAGACACTGTAGTAAGGGTTGATCTCGACCGACGGACTCAGGCAGAACATCGTCAGCCCCATCGTCACCATCAACAGGGGAGTCAGATAGTACTGCCCCTCCTTGCTGCTCTTGGCAAACATCGCCAGTGCCAGACTGAGCGCGCTGAACAGTGCCGACAGCGGAATCGCCAGCAGGATCACCCAGACCAGCGCACTGGCGGGAGGAAAGCTCGCCCCGCTGAACTGCGAGAACCGGCTGCCACTGCCAGCCATGCTCAACAGATAATGCGAGGTCGCCCCCATGCTGATCAGATTCAGCAGGGCCGTCGACAGGCTGAACAACATCACCGTCAAAAACTTCCCGAGCACGATCTCGGTACGCGTCGCGGGACAGATCAGCAGCGTTTCCATCGTCCCGCGTTCCTTCTCACCGGCCCCCAGGTCGATCGCCGGGTAGAACGCGCCGGTAATGGCCATCATTACCAGCAAAGTCGGGAACAGCTTGCTCCACAGCGTGGCAGAAATCTCTTCCGACGCAGCCATATCGACGGTCGTCGCATCGACAATCTCCGGCAGTGAGGCCGGCAAACCGGCATTTCGCAGCCGCTCCGCCAGCACCGCCGACTCCCAGTTGTGCACCACATCGCGTACACGTCGGGCTGCGATCAGTGACTTCTCATCGGCACTGTTGTGCAGCACCACCGGACGCTGCAGCGCCGCGAGGGCCTCATCCACCGGCTCACGGTTCACCATCCGCTCGTTGATCTCTTCGAGCTTCTGTTGGAAGTTGCGCGGGATCGCAATCAGGACCTGTGCCGGACCACTTTTGAACCACGCATCCAGTTCCTGGCGGAGCTTCTGTTCCTCCGCAGACGGCTCTGTCACAGGAACTTCTGCCCGTTCCCGTTCACGCACCAGCCGCCCCAGCCGCTCAATCGACGCTTGTCGGGCAATCGCCTCGTGGACGAACGCCGCCATCTCCGGATCCAGCGCCGAATCGTCCGGCGCCTGTGGACGGACCATCGCCTCTGTGACAACGCGCAACTTCTCAGCCGATTCTTCCCCCGAGAACCACCGGGCCGAGAACTGCGAGTTGTTCTGCTCCGCATCCAGCAGTTGCGGAGCCGGCAGATGCTCGGCTCCCAGGACAACCACTGTCCGCGTCTGCTCGGAGAACGTGTTGAGCATCTGCGCCATGCCGATCCCCAGCGCCGGGTAGAGCATCAGCGGCAGCACTGCGACCATGAACAGCGTGCGCCGGTCGCGGAGCTGATCGCGAACCTCCCGCAAGAAGATCAGCCTGACGTTTTTCCCGGTCATGCAAGCGTTCCAGACTCGCGTCGCTCGTGCTGTTGAATCAGCTCGAAAAACAGCTCTTCCATATCCGGCTGCTGATACTGGTCCGCCAGCTCCTGCACACTGCCGATCGCCAGGATCTCCCCCTTGTGAATCACAGCCACCCGGTCGCAGAGCTTTTCGACCTCACGCATGATGTGTGTCGAGAAGATGATGCACTTCCCCTGATCCTTCAGCGATTCGATCGTCTTGATGACCGCCCGTGCAACGAGCACATCCAGCCCGGAGGTCGGCTCATCAAAGATCAGGACCGGCGGATCATGCACGATTGTGCGTGCGATGGACACCTTCTGCTTCATACCGGTCGACATCTTCGATCCGAGCAGATCACGAATCTCGTTCATCTGCAGCGTCTCGAAGATCTCTTCCAGCCGCTCCTCCAGTCGATCGGCGTCCATGCCGTACAGCCGCCCGTAGTACTCAACCAGTTCCCAGGCAGTCATTCGGTCGTAGATGCCGGTGTTGTTCGACATGAAGCCGATGTTCGAGCGGACCTTCTCCGGCTCGGCGCCCGGGTTCTGCATGTTGAGGTTGCGGTCGCACAGCATCTGCATGCCGCTCACGCACGCACGGCAGCGACCGCACGACGGGATCCACGACGCCACGACGTGGTCGCCGGGCGC
>CAZUXX010000089.1:5986-9665 GCA_964624215.1 uncultured Planctomycetaceae bacterium | reverse complement strand
ATGTCACGATCGCCGATCTGATTGGCGAAGTCGACCTCATCAAGCACGCCGAAGGACGACATCTCGCCAGCGAAGACGTCATGCATTTCGGACTGATCCCCCGCAGCCACCGCGGGATCTTCTGTATGAACGAACTTCCCGACCTCGCTCCGAAGATCCAGGTTGGTCTGTTCAACGTCCTCGAAGAGCGCGACGTCCAGATTCGCGGATTCACCGTGCGGCTGGAACTGGACCTGTGCATGGTCTTTTCCGCCAACCCTGAAGACTACACCAACCGCGGCCGCATCGTGACACCGCTGAAGGACCGCATCGGCTCGGTCGTCCGCACGCACTACCCGCTGACGCGTGAGCTGGGGATGCAGATCACCCGGGAGAATGCCTGGGTCGAGCGTGACGGCGGCCCCACCGTCCACGTCCCGCGGTTTCTCGAACAGGTCGTCGAGGAGACCAGCCGTCTCGCACGCACCAGTCCGCACGTCAACCAGGCGAGCGGGGTGAGTGTCCGCATGTCGATCGCGAACTTCGAGAACGTGATTTCAAGTGCGGAGCGGCGTGCGATCCGGCACGGTGAAGACGTCGCCGTGGTACGACCGGCCGACCTGTCGTGGATGGCCCCCAGCTCCCGCGGCAAGATCGAGCTCTCGATGTCGGAGGATGTTGGCGACGAAGACCGCCTGATTCAGCGGCTCGTCGAGGAAGCCGAGAAGAACGTGTTCGATCAGTTGTTTTCTCCCAAGCAGTTCCGCGACCTGGTGGAATACTTCGAAACGGGTGGACGGATTGAGCTTTCGGGCGACGAATCGGCCGAGGAGGTTCTGTCGAAGCTCGACGGAATCACGGGGTTCCGGGCTCAGTTGTCCAAGCTGTGCGCTCAGGCGGATCCGGAACTCAGCTACGTCGGCGGCCCGGCTCTGGAGGCTTCACTGGCGGAGTTCATCCTCGATGGCCTGTATGCGCATAACCGGCTCAACCGCAGGATCAAGGGATCAGCCACGCACTACGGGGTGTGAGAAGTGACGTAGGGGCAGCGATGTCCGCACAGCGGACCGTACGCGACTACCCGGCTCACAGGGCCGCGCGGTGGCCACTGCATCAGTTGACAATCCGGATGCTCCAGGATTTTTTCAGTCGGCCGTAGCGGTTCTCGCCGATGAGCCAGGCCTGCATCTTCTCGGCCTTTTGTGTGACGTGGGCCGGGATGGTGACCTTCCCCGCCCGCCGATCGGCTTCGGTGATGAACACGTTGTGCTCATCGTACCCATCGTTCGAGTTCTTGAAGTAAACGATGATCGCATTCATGTTGTCAGTCGTGAGCTGAATGTCCCACGGCTGGCCGCGGGAGATCTTCTGCGAGGGGAGAGTGGCATTGAGTTCGCAGAGAGCGAATTGGCACGCCTGGCTTTGTGAGCCGTCCATCATCCGGCAGTAGGCCGAGTAATCTCCGCAGGTCTCGAACGAGCGTTCGATGACACCGAGGCCGGGCGACTCGATCTCTTCGACCACCTGATCCCCCCGCTTGATGACCAGTGCGCGGACCCCCTGCCCGTCCCGGTCCATGATGTTGATCTTCACCGGCTGCCCTTTGAAGTAGGGAACCCAGTCGCCACGATCAAGGAGCAGCACGCGATTGATCCGGGGCGTGGCAGAATCGTCCTCATAGTTGGGGAACAGGAACGACTCGGCTCTATTCTCCCCGCGCCAGGCGTCGAGGTCGGTGATGCGATAGAGCTCCCGGTTTCTAGCGGCGAGATGCGAGTTGAAGGCCGCGGCAGCGCGGAGAGTGTTGCTGGTGGTCTGCGGACGACTCTCTTCGACCCGGACATGCGTCACCTGACCTGATGCGTCCCGAATGACCTCCGTTATCAGTTCGACGTGCGAACCACCATTCCTGGTAGCCGGTGGCGTGTAAATGACGTCGCCCGGTTGAGCCGCGTCTGCGGATTGTGGTTCCACGAGGACGATGCCGTCACGGAACTGCGGTCCCTGCTGTTTGCTCACATACCAGATGCCGCATTGCAATGCGTAGCTCGTATACGAGGAGCAAACCTTGCCGTAGTAGCATTCGGCGTTCGATACCTTGCCGTAAAGGTTTTCGGTGTACAGAACGCTTTGGGGATTCTCGACCGCAGCGAGGAAGGTCTTCAGAAAGATATCGAAGCCGATATAACTGCCCACCTGCTTGACGCTCGAGTAGGGGACGCCGGTGTATTCTTTTCCGGGAGTGAAGAATCCCCCGCGTCCGGGCATGCCTTCCGCGACGGGTGTCCACTTCACCCCCGACATGATGCGGGCGTACTCGATCGACCTCTCCTGCCATGAGGGCGTTGTGCCGGACTGGTCCTGCTCACCGCCTTGGGCCGGCTGTCCCGGAACGCTCGCAAGACAGAGTAGACCGGCCAGGAGAACTTTCGGCATCGAGATCATGGAGGTTTCCCCCGTGTTGCACCCGCGTGACGAAAAACGCCCTGTGTCGAGTCTGCTATGCTACTGCCGTATGCGTGGCCACGTCACGCCCACCGCACCGTCCGCGCACGCGAGCGACGCAGGGTCCGCTGTGCGGACCAACGCATGTCGGGGAGAGTTCGGCAGAACGATCGTCCGCCCATTCCGATTCCGAGATGGTCCGCTGTGTGTACAGACACACAGCGGACCCTACCCGGCTGGAGCGGATCTAGACCAGTTCCGGCATTGCCGAATACCTGGCGCTGTCGACCAGGAATTGCGGACGTCCCTGCAGGTCGGGGAAGGTCGTCACTTCCGGATCGAGCCCCAGCGCGTGATACAGCGTGGCGAACACTTCCTGGAAGTGCACCGGACGCTCGGTCGCGTGTTCTCCCAGCCGGTTCGTTGCACCGATCACCTGACCGTGCCGCATCCCCCCTCCGGCCAGAAGGGCACATGAGACCTGCGGCCAGTGGTCGCGACCGCCACTCGCGTTGACCTTCGGCGTGCGACCGAATTCGCCCCAGCAGACGACCGAGATGTCGTCGAGCATGCCACGATTTTCGAGATCCTCGATCAGGGCGCTGAGTGCCTGATCGAGCATGGGGAAGTCCTGCCGCGCACGGCCGAAGTTGTTGCCGTGCCAGTCCCAGCGGCTGAAGGAGAGTGTCACACAGCGGACGCCGGCTTCCACCAGTCGTCGTGCCAGCAGGAAGTTGGTCAACAGTCGCGTACTGCCATCCGCCTGGAGTCTGTCTTCTCCGTATCCGTAGCGGTCGCGGAGGGCCCGGTCTTCTTTTTCGAGATCAAACGCCTCGGCGAGCCGGCTCGATGTCAGAATGCCGAAGGCCTGCTCGGTGTAGGCGTCGACCCCCTCCATCATCCCGGAGCGGTCGATATCGGAACGGAACCGGTCAAACGCCGTGAGAGCCGCCCGTCGATCCTGCAGGCGGTCGATGGTGATACCGTTGAGTGTCATGTCCTCCTTGCCCTCGCCATGCGGCGTGAAAGGGGCATGTGCCTGTCCCAGGAATCCGCAGGGTCCGTTTTCTCCCCAGGGAGCGTGCCTGCACTTGGGAGAAAGCCCGACAAACGCCGGCATCCCTTCGGCCCGGGGACCGAAGGCACGAGAGAGCACCGATCCCATCGAGGGCCAGCCGCCGGGGGGCATATTGCGGTCGGTATGCCCCGTCAGACACTGCGTTGCGTAATGGGCACCGCTGGCTCCGACGATCGA
>CAZUXX010000089.1:2628-5976 GCA_964624215.1 uncultured Planctomycetaceae bacterium | reverse complement strand
CCGCGATGACCTCACGATGCGCGTCGCCCTGGCGTACGAAGCGCTTGACGCGCGAAGTGCAGAATCCGCACTGTGCGTCTATCACGCGCTCGCCAAGCTCGACGCGGCTGCCGCAGCCGTGGCACATCAGCGCGATCGGCGCGTACGCGAGCACCTCCGAATCCACGCGCTTCTCGACGTAACAGCCCGGGCAGGTCAGCTTGTCGGCCTGGGACGCGAGCAGCGGGAACAGTTCGCAGATCTCGCTGCCCGGCACCTTTGTCTGGATCGGCGTGAACTCCCCGCGGATTTCGGCGGGGGCCTCCATCTTGATGTCCCACATGTCCTGATGCGGCGGTCCCCCGGGAAGGAAGACCATGATGATCCCCTTCCCGTGTGCATTGACCTTCGCCTGCGCCTCGGCCCGCAGCAACCCGGGCATCGCCAGTCCGCCCAGCGCCAGACCTCCCAACTGCAGAAACGACCGTCGCGGCAGCCCGTCACACAGAGAGAACCTGCGTCCGTTCAGCGTCAACATGGCGGGACTCCATCAAATGGAGGGAGAGGACGCGCACCCAACCGGGAATGCGCGGCTGGCGGGAATCTCTCCGGGTCGACCGCAGTCACGATCGCAAAGTCGTCGACCCGGAAAGAGGATCGTATCGATATTCCTACATTCGTTGTGGCCTGTCAATCTGTGACGCGTCAAGCCCCCCGGCCTCCCGACCCGCTCCCGCTACGAGCGGATCCTCTTTGAGACTCTGCAATGACAGAGGGATGTCGCGCCGCCAGTCCCTCCGGGTCATGGTTCAGCGGATGGAAGCTGTCTGAAACGGCCGGAATTGAAGGCTTGCCGCGGCAGCCTCCCGGGTCACGCGTGGTTGACTCCTCTGCCAGTGGGCCTATGCTCGGCCCGCCAGCAGGTTCTTTCGAGGATGAAAAAGCCCGATGAGTTCTACCACCATTCGTGTCGGGCACAGCCCGGATCCAGATGACGCGTTCATGTTCCACGCGCTGGCCAACGACAAGATCGACACCGGCGCGTACCGTTTTGTCCATGAACTGCAGGACATCGAGACGCTCAATCGCCGCGCCCTCCAGGGGGAGCTGGAACTGACGGCGGTGAGCCTGCACGGGTATGCCTATCTCACCGACAAGTACGCCCTGTGCTCCTGTGGGGCGAGTGTGGGCGATAACTACGGCCCGATGGTCGTGGCTCGCGAGCCGATCGACCGGGAGGGACTGCAGGGACGCGTGATTGCGATTCCCGGCACACTCACGACCGCCTTTCTGGCCATGAACCTGTGGCTCGGCGGTCCCGCAGCCGAGGCCGATTCGCCCGAAGCAGCCGACGCCAATATCCGTTATCGGGTGTATCCCTTTGATCAGATTCTGAACGTGGTGGCGTCGGGTGAGGTCGACGCCGGTTTGATCATCCACGAAGGGCAGCTGACGTACGGGGACCAGTCGCTCGAGCTGGTGGTTGATCTGGGGACGTGGTGGCACGAAGAAACCGGTCTGCCCCTCCCGCTGGGAGGCAATGCCATTCGCCGCGATCTCGGCGAAACCGGAATGCAGGAAGTCACTGCCATCCTCAAGCGGAGTATCGAGTACGGTCTGAACAATCGCGAAGAGGCGCTTGTCCACGCGATGCAGTACGGACGCGATCTTGATCAGCAGAAGGCCGACGTCTTCGTGGGCATGTACGTCAACGACTACACGCTCGACTTCGGTCCCCGCGGTCGTGAAGCCGTGGCGCTGCTGCTGCAGAAGGGTCACGAAGCCGGACTGATCCCGCACCAGGTCGAGATCGACTTCATCGGCTGACTCGCTCGCCACCGACGATCCTGACACACGCGGCGCGCCTGCTCTTGTTGGCGTGCCGCGTTTTTCTTTTCAGGTCCAGTCGCGACGAAATCGCTACGACGTTCCTTGTGCCAGTTGAGTCACTGCCTCAATCGCGCGATCGCACTGGTCGGGCGTGGTGAACGCGCCCGGACTGAAACGCAACGTCCCGCCGCGATTGAGCGTTCCTAACGACGCATGCATTCGCGGCGAGCAGTGCAGTCCGGCACGCGTCACGATCCCGAAGTGTTCTTCCAGCAGCATTGCCGCTTCGTGCGGCGCATAGCCGTCGATCGTCACGCTGAGGATGGCCGTCCGCGACTGGCTGTCGGCCGGTCCGTACAAGGTGACGCCGGGCACCTGCGCGAGTCCGTCCCGAAGCCGTTGGGAAATCTCCAGTTCGTGGGCGCGGAGCGATGCCACCCCCCGCTCGCTGATCCACTCGACTGCGGCTGCCAGGCCGATCAGTCCGGGGACATTGTGATTTCCACTTTCGAAGCGACCGGGCAAGGCTGTGGGCTGGGCATCCTCTTCGCTGCTTGTTCCGGTCCCACCCTGCCGAACCGGGCGCAACCGGCTCTCGATCCCCCGGTTCAGACAGAGCACACCGGTTCCCAGCGGCCCGAGCAGTCCCTTGTGTCCGGACGTAGCGAGCAGGTCGACCTGCCAGCTTTGCATCGAGATCGGGAGGTGACCGGCCGACTGGGCTGCATCAACGAGAGTGAGTGCCCCGGCCTGCCGGGCGATCCCGGTCAGGGTCGGTACATCCTGGATCGTCCCCAGTACGTTCGACACATGGCTGAATACGACCAGCCGGGCTGGCTGCCGGAGAGCCTTTCGCAGGCGGTCCGGATCGATCGCCCCGTCTGCATCCACCGGCATCCGCTCCACAACGACCTGCCGCGTCGTCTGCAGGGCGTGCAGCGGCCGCAGGACGGAATTGTGTTCGATATCGGTCGTCACGACCCGGTCCCCCGGTTCGAGGAGCCCGTGCAGTGCAAGGTTCAGAGAGTCGGTGCCGTTGAAGGTGAGGACGACGTGGTCGGCGTCGGGAGCCCCCAGCAACCGGGCGAGCCGATCCCGCAGCTGACGGACTGCCTGCTCGACCGAGACTCCTCCGCGAGAGCTTCCACGGCCCAGAGGTGCGCCGCATTCGCGCTGGTAGCGGTCGACGGCGTCGTAGACTGCTTCCGGTTTCGGCCAGCTCGTCGCTGCGTTGTCGAGATAGATGACAGACATCGCCGCCCTCATTCGTGTGTCCGGTCGCGTCCTGCGGATTGAATCTGTCCACGCAACCTCTTTCGGGCGTGCGGTTTATGCTCCAGATTCGCCATTAGACGCACGTTGACACCCTTTCCCGTTTGTCTAATAATCCGCAACCCCTTCAACGAGCGCAGGCTCCATCGAGCTGCGTAGTGAACTGTAACGAGGTAACTGACCATGGCTGGAAACGTTCGCGAATTCAACGACCAGAACTTTGCCTCCGAGGTTCTGGAAAGCGACCAGCCGGTGCTGGTTGATTTC
>CAZUXX010000089.1:0-2618 GCA_964624215.1 uncultured Planctomycetaceae bacterium | reverse complement strand
AGGGCAGGGAACCGTGCTGGTCGACTTCTGGGCGCCGTGGTGCGGACCGTGCAAGATGCTGGCTCCGACGATTGACGAGCTGGCCAACGACTACGCCGGTAAGGTGAAGGTTGGCAAACTCAACACCGACGAGTCGCCGAAGACGGCCGTGGCACACCAGATTCAGTCGATTCCGACGCTGATCCTCTTCAAGGGGGGCCAGGTGGTCGATCGCACGATGGGAGCCCAGCCGAAGCAGATGCTCGTCTCTCTGATCGAAAAGCACCTGTAGGTTTCGCCCACTCGCCGGGGCCGGTGACGGCCGGAGTCCCCGGTGGGTTGTCCGGGCAGGATGCCCGGTCATCGCGACGATCGACATGGGAAAGGATTCCCGATGAGCGACTTCACGCCGGCCACCGAACGCTCTGCTGGTGAGCCTCCCTCGGTGGACACCGCCGGATCGCCAGAGCAACCACGCAAGCCGCTGCATCTTGATGAGCAGGGGCTGCTGCAGGTCGGTCGTGTTCTCGAGCACCTGCGGTCGCAGCTCACCGAACTCGATCGACGCGAACAAAGTCTGAACTCGCAGCTCTCTGCGCTCGATCAGGAGCAGCGGACCTTCCGCATGCGCGTCCGCGAATTTGAGGAGCAGTGCCGCGAGCGGGAGCAGTCTCTCAAGGCAGCCCAGAGTCGCGTTGACGAGAAGCAGACTCTGTATGAGCAGCGGCTGACTGATCTCGATCAGCTCGAGGCCGAACTTGCCCGCCAGCGGGAAGAGATTGCGATCGAGAAGGCGCAGGCACGCGAAGAACTCGCTGTCGAGACGGCGGAAAAGCACGCCGAGATTGCCCAGGCGTCTGACGCGCTCAACCGGACCCGCGAAGCTCACGAGAAAACGGTGCGCCTCTGGGAAGAGCAGCGCGCCGAGCAGGTCGCGGAGATCGCCGAGAGCCATCGCAAGCTCGAACGCGAACGGATCGACATCGAGAAGCGCTACCGCTTTCACCAGGAACACCTGAAGCGGTTCCGGGACGAGCTCGAAGGTCAGCGGGTCGAACTCGAACGGGATCGTCAGCGGCAAAAGATCTGGCGCGAGGAGGTCGACGAATCGATCCGGCTGCGGATCGTGCATATTCGCCGTTACCGCGATCTGCTCGAAGAACGGGAGCAGTCTCTGGTGCGGGCGGAGGAAGAACTCCGCGCCGAGCGGCGGCGGCACGAACAGGCTGTCCGTCAGCAGCGCCAGGAACTCGACAATCAGCGGGCGGAACTTGCGGAACAGCAGCAGCGCAACCAGAGCGAACTGCGTCGTCAGCAGGATCTCCTCCAGGCACACTCCCGGGCTCTCGACCATCGACGGACGAAGCTCGACCAGTTTCGCGATGAACTCGAAACTACTCACCGGGAGACACTCGAACAGCGTCTGCTCCTCGAACAGGCACTCGCCCAACATGCCGACGAAGTCGGGCAGGAGGAGGCGGGCCGGCGACTCGAAAAAGCGAGAAAGGCGCTGCTCGACTTCCAGCAGCAGTTGCGAACCGCCAACGAGACCCAGCGGCGGGAAATCGAAGAAAGCCGCAAGCAGCTTCAGGAGCGGCGAGCCGCGTTTCGTGCCGAGCGGGAATCACTCGCCGAATGGCTGCAGGAACGGGAGAACGAACTGGCGGAGCGGGAAGCCGACTTCAAGCGGCGGATTGATGAAGCCGACGCCCGCGAACTTCAGTGGATCCAGCGTCAGGAACGCTGGCGGGCCGAGAAGTCAGAAGCGGAGCACATCATCCGTCAACTTGTCCAGCAGATCGAGCAGTTGCTCGACGCGCAGCCGGACGTCCCCATGGCGGCACGTGATCCAGCCGAGCGTGGGTCACCGCAACACTCCGAGACCGACGAAGCGGTCTCAGCGGCGTGATGTCTACTGCCGGCAACCCGTCACAATGACTTCCGACCTTCCAGAACGAGAAAAGACTGAACCTCGTCGCCAGCCAATGCGTTGTGGATAAGACACGGGCGGACACTTGCCGCGTCCCCAGGACCCCTATGGCTTCCAGCCTGCAACAGCTCGATCCTGACAAGATCATCGACACGGTGGCGCGACTCAGCCGCCGTATCCGGGAGCGATTCCCCGATGCGGGCCTGAACAATGTCTGCCAGAAACTTCTGGAGATCGCCCGGCGGGCACGGACGACTGCGTCCGAAATCGATGCTCCGATCACCTGGGCGCGGGTGCTGTCGGGGGTGATCATTGCGGCCCTGTTGACCATCATCGTGATCGCGATTGTTGCGGTCTTCGCCGAGGCGGCTGAAGAAGGCCAACCCCGGTTGTCAGCCGGGGAACTCGTGCAGGTGATCGAAGCGGCCGGCAACGAGCTGGTGGCGATCGGCATCACGATTTTCTTTCTGGTCTCGCTCGAAAGCCGGCTGAAGCGCCGCCGCGCCCTCAAGGCGATTCATGAGCTGCGTGTGATCGCGCATATCATCGATATGCACCAGTTGACGAAGGATCCCGAGCGACTCACAGGACCGGCCACCGAATCGTCGCCGCGTCGGACGATGACCCCGTTCCTGCTCAATCGCTATCTCGATTACTGCAGCGAGATGCTGGCCCTCACCGGCAAGCTCGGCGTGTTGTATGTCCAGAA
>CAZUXX010000088.1:0-9676 GCA_964624215.1 uncultured Planctomycetaceae bacterium | reverse complement strand
ACTGGAAGCGGAGATGCGAACGGCACAGTGACTGATCAGCACGGACTGGCTCGAGGCCATCGCACCGCCTCGTTTGAGTGTCATCTGAACTGGAGTTGCCATGTTCGCTCGACTGTGGCTGATGGGGTTGGTGGTGAGTCCGCTGGTGGCCGGTGCCGCAGAGGAGCCTCCACTGCGACTGCACTGGGAGAACAACTATCTGACAATCTCCGGAGACTCGCTCCCGGGTCAGGAGATCCGGATTCACTACCTGGAAGCATATTGCCGCGACGGCTCCACCAACGCCGACTGGGTCCAGCACACGGTCGTCGGCCACACGACCCGGCTCCTTGAGCAGAACGACGCAGGGACCTACCTCAAGCTGAAGTGTCTTGTCGACGACGGTCTCGAGGTCGTCCACGAGATTCGCTCGACGCACGACGAAGTCGACTTTCAATTGACGGCCCACAACCCGACTCCCCGTCGCTCTGAAGCACACTGGGCTCAACCGTGCATCCGGGTGGATCGCTTTTGCGGAGGTGACCAGCAGTCCTATCTGAAGAAGAGCTTCGTCTTCCTCGATGGCAAACCGGAACGCATGCCGACCCGGGGTTGGGCGACCGAAGCTCGCTACACGCCCGGTCAGGTCTGGGTTCCCGACGGAGTGGACCGCAACGATGTGAACCCCCGTCCGGTGAATCCGAACCCTCCGAGCAACGGGCTCATCGGCTGCTTCTCCAAAGATGAGTCCATGATCTTTGCGACGGCATTTGAGCCGTATCAGGAACTGTTTCAGGGAGTGATCGTCTGCCTGCACGCCGACTTCCGCCTCGGGGGAGTTCAGCCCAACGAGACAAAGAAAATTCGCGGCAAGATCTACATCGTCCCCAACGACATCCCGGCCCTGGTAAAGCGGTACGAAGAGGACTTTGGGAAGGGGCGATAACTCCCCTGCCGACGGATTCGGTTCCACTTCGCGGCCGCAGCCGTTGCGACCGGCAATGGCATCTGGTGCAATGACTTCCATCTGGCCAATCTGTTCCTCAGGGAGTTCCCCGTGCCGAGTCGACTGTCTGCCTGTCTTGTTCTCGTGATGGCAGCCACCGGGTTTGCTGCCGATGACACACCGCCTCTGAGACAGCGGTTGCAGCTGGATGGATTCCCGGACAACGTGACGAGTCTGGCGATCTCACCGGACGGCACGATGCTGGCCGCGGGGAGCTACGATGTGGTGAAGCTGTTTGAGCTTCCGGACGCGAAACCGACGGCAGATCTGAAGACGCGGTGCGGCTTTGCAAACGCTCTGACGTTCTCGGCCGATGGCCGGGTCCTGTACGTCGGTGGTTACCAGCAGATCCAGACCTGGGAGGCCACCAGCGGAAAGAAGACGGCGACCTGGCGCGGGCACCGGGGTTACGTCCGCGACTTCAGCTGGAATCCTGACCAGACACAGCTCGCTTCGGCGAGTGAGGATCAAACGATCCGCATCTGGGATGCCGCCTCGGGCGACCTGCTGCAGACATTCGAGAACTTTGAATACCCGGTGCTCGGTGTCGCGTGGTCGCCGGACGGGAAGTCACTTGCCAGTGTGGAAGGAGACGAGACGCGGTTGACGAAGCCGGGCCTGGTCAAGCTGCATTCCGTGAGTGCGGGGGAGGTGACGACCACGTTTCCCAACCA
Source organism: uncultured Planctomycetaceae bacterium (assembly GCA_964624215.1). GTDB lineage: Bacteria > Planctomycetota > Planctomycetia > Planctomycetales > Planctomycetaceae > CAZUXX01. The sequence goes on along the minus strand of CAZUXX010000088.1, from coordinate 8,017 downwards.
CGACATGGCGGCAACGGCAGTCGCGTTCTCAGTCGACGGGGCACAACTGCTGACCACGAGTCTCGATGAGCACGTGAATGTCTACGACGTATCGTCGGGAGCGGCACTCGGGTTCTTCGGTGGTCACAGCCGCCCGACGAACTGTGTGCTCCCGTTGACGTCCGACGTCGCAGCCAGTGGCAGCGGAGGACGTTTCAAGGACAAGAACGAGATCAAGCTGTTCAACCCGCACGACGGGGAAGAGTACGCGACGGGAGGGGACCATGCCGGAAAGGTCACGGCTCTGGTCGTCACTCCCGACCGGAAGACGCTCTTCAGTGCCTCGTACGACCGGACCGTTCGGGGCTGGGATCTGAGTGACGTTCCGGCTCTTCAGGAAACCGAAGCAGATCCGCCAATCACAGTGACGCTGGCTGCCGACGACGCACAGGAGGCTGCCCGGGATGATGTCGCCCCTGCCGGGACCAGGGAGTTTCGGGTGGGGTTGATCGGGCTGGATACCTCGCACGCGACCGCGTTCACCAGGTTGCTCAACGCCGAGTCTCCTCCTGAAGAGCTGCGGGGAGCCCGCGTGGTGGTGGCGTATCCGCAGGGAAGTGCCGACATCAAGTCGTCGACCAGCCGCATTCCCAGGTACACCGAGGATGTCCGGGGGATGGGAGTCGAGATCGTCGACTCTGTCGAGGCGGTGGTGGCTCAGTCAGACGTCGTGTTGCTGGAGACCAACGACGGGCGTCCTCATCTCGAACAGGCCCTCCCCGTGCTCAAGGCAAAAAAACCGGTCTTTATCGACAAGCCGCTGGCCGGGTCGCTCGTCGACTGCATCGCGATCATGCTGGCGGCCGAGCACTACGGCACGCCAATCTATTCGGCCTCGTCGCTGCGATATATCAAGCAGGCGGACCAGGTGCGGAGTGGTGAATTCGGGAAGGTGACCGGCTGCAGCACGTGGAGCCCCTGTTCACTGGAGCCGACGCATCCGGACCTGTTCTGGTACGGGATTCATGGGGTGGAGGCGCTGTACACCGTGATGGGCCCCGGGTGCGAGACCGTGACCCGCGCCTCCACCGATGACTTCGATTTTGTGACGGGCGTGTGGAGCAACGGGACCATCGGCACCTTCCGCGGGATTCGCCGGGGAGCCAGCGGGTATGGCGGGACGGCGTTCACCGAGAAGAAGGTTGTCCCGCTCGGTCCGTATGCCGGGTATCAGCCGCTGGTCGTCGACATTGTCAGGATGTTTCGCACCGGCCAGCCCCCTGTGGATGCGGAGGAGACGCTGGAGATTTATGTCTTTATGGAAGCGGCCGACGAGAGCAAGCGACGGGGCGGCGTGCCGGTGTCACTGGCAGAGGTCCGCACGCTGGCTGAAGCCGCTGCCCGAGAGAAGCTCGCCACACTGATCGAGGGCTATGCCAAGTCGTCTGACAACTGACGCCACCTCACCGACGTACGCTTTGCACCGCTGCAGGACCGACCGATGAAACCGTTGACCTTTCTCCTGGCCCTGTTGATCTCGACGGCCGCGATGGCCAGTGACGCCGGCCTGCCGCTGCGGCTGCGGTCTCAGCATGAGACGGTACCCGGCAGTGGACGATTTCATCGGACGGAACGGCCGGAGACATGGAAGCCAACCGAGACGGCCGTCATTGTCTGCGACATGTGGGATCTGCATCACTGTCTGAATGCGGTTCGTCGCGAGGCGGAGTTCGCGCCGCGGCTCAACCTCATGTTGAAGCAGTTGCGGGAGCAGGGAGTCACGATTATTCATGCCCCCAGCGACTGCATGGATTTCTATCGCGATCACCCCGCACGACGACGGGCCATCGAAACACCCCAGGCGAGTCAGCTTCCGGAGGGAATCGGGCAGTGGTGCCATCAGATCCCCGCGGAGGAGAAGGCGGAATATCCGATCGACCAGTCGGACGGGGGTGAGGACGACGACCCGCAGGAACATGCCGAATGGGCGGCGGAGCTCCAGGCGAAGGGACTTGATCCACGTCGTCCGTGGACACGGCAGACCAGCGATATCGAGATTGATCCGCAGCGGGACTACATCAGCGACCGCGGTGAGGAAGTCTGGAGCATTCTTGAGTCGCGTGGACTGAAGAACGTGATGCTGACGGGCGTGCATACGAACATGTGCGTTCTCGGCCGTCCGTTCGGTCTGCGTCAAATGGCGAAAAACGGACGGAATGTCGTACTCGTCCGCGATCTGACGGACACGATGTACAACCCACTGGCGTCGCCGTACGTGAGCCACTTCACCGGGACCGACCTGATTGTTTCGCATATCGAGCGCTATGTGTGCCCGACGATCGTCAGCAGCCAGGTTCTGGGAGGCGAACCCTTCCGGTTCTCCGGTGATACGCGGCCGCACGTCGTGATGGTGATTGCCGAGGATGAATACGAGACGGCGACGACTCTGCTGAAGTTCGCGAAAGAGCATTTGGGGAAGGACTTTCGAGTCAGCTTCGTATATGCCGACGAAGAGAATCCCAACTCTCTGGAAGGGGCGGAGGTCATTTCAGAAGCAGACGTCCTGCTTTTGAGTGTCCGTCGTCGCCCGCTGCCGTCCAGGCAACTGAAGCTGATTCGCGAGCACATCTCGTCAGGCAAGCCGGTGGTGGGGATCCGGACCTCCAGCCATGCGTTTCACCTGAGAAACAAGGAGGCCCCGGCAGGTCTGGAGGACTGGCCGGACTTTGACGCCGCCGTTTTCGGGGGAAACTACTCCAACCATTACGGAAATCAGCTCAAATCAACAGTCACGTTTGCAGAGGGTGCGGCAGATCATCCGATTCTGGATGGAGTTCCGGGCAAGTTTTCGCAGGGGGGCTCCCTGTACAAGACGGCACCGCTGGCGGAGGGGGCAGAGCCGCTCCTCGTCGGGACGCTGAATGAGGAGGAGGTCGATCCTGAGCCGATTGCGTGGCTCTTCACCCGGGCCGACGGGGGACGCTCGTTCTATACCTCGCTTGGTCATCGTCAGGACTTTGCCGGAGACGCCCTGCCACGGCTGCTGCTCAACGCACTGCGGTACGTTGCACGTCAAACGCCCGCTGCCAGGTGAGGACCGGTAGAACGGGCCTGCCCGGCTGATCGGTGCCACCGGTCGTTCCGGATCGGTATCCGGGTGACAATCTGGGGTGGTCGACCGCTTCCGGTCGGCGGGATATGCGCGTCTGGTGCGAGTGGGGAGGGACTGCGCTGGCCGGTCATCGATCTCGGCTTACGGAGGTCCGACCGTGTGGGGTATGCTCGGTCCCCTCTTTCGACTCCCTCCTCTCAACTCTTTCGTCTGTCCAGTTGTCAGATCCTTCCTGACCTGTCCCGCGGGTGACATCCCGGGGGGCAGTTCGGAATCAGCGTGTCGTCCCGCATGCTGAATGGCCGATGAATCCGGAGCGGCCCCTCGTCCCGGATGGCGAACTGCGCGGTCTGATAGCTCGCGGGCACGGGCTGAACGGATGCAGCTTCAAGTCCCAACTCGTGTTTAGCCTCCAGCGTCCCGACGGGACGTCTGGTGTCAGGAGCAATTGCCCATGAAGGGGCTGCGATTTCGCCTCTTGATGACCGCTCTCCTTGTTGTGTGCGCTGTCAACATTGCAGCGTCAGCGAGGAGCCGGCCACGCTCACTGCTGCCCGGACAGCGTCTGCTCGACAGTCTCACCGGCCAGCGGCAAGATCAGCCGCAGTCCAACCAGCAGAATCGTCCGGAGCGGCGACAGAATGCGCGGCAGCAACAGCAGCAGCCTGCGCTGCCGCCAAATATCCCGCAAGTCGAGGCCCTGTCGGAAACCCAGGTCATCGCGCTGTGCGAGCAGGCGATCGACATGACCCGCCGCCGCTATCTCGACAGTGCGCAGTACACACCGTGGCAGATGATGCACGGGGCCATGGCCCTGCGACACGACTTCCGGGTTCTTGTTGACGGAAAGCCGACGCCGGGGCTCGAGTTCATTTCGAGCGGGCCCCGGTATCGTGGTGAGTACTGGTTCGAACGAACTCCGCACGGTGGCCGCGGACATCCCTTCAGCGTCCCGTATGCGTTCGAGGGGCACATCAACCAGTTCCCGGCTCTGTTGAGCACGGCAGCCCTTCCGCTCGATCACGAGATCAAGGTGGAGCAGGGAACGATCACGATCGCGGACATCGTGCGCAATGCCCAGATGACCGTGAACAGCAATGAGGAGATCACCTGGACCCTGTGGTTTCTGACGCAGTACGTCAGTCAGGATGCCAATTGGGTCAACCAGCAGGGCCAGCGATGGAGCATGGCGGATCTGGTGCGTCTGCAGGTGCAGGATCCGGTCTACAATGCTCCCTGTGGCGGTACACACGGACTTTTTGCCCTGGCATTCGCCCGTAACTCGTACATGAAGTCACACGGCCGGCTGAATGGAGTCTGGCTGCAGGCAGAGTACAAGCTGCGGCAACACATCGAACTCGCCCGGCAACTGCAGAATCCGGATGGATCGTTCTCGACCCAGTGGTTCCGCGGCCGCGGTTTCAGCTACGACTACCAGGAACGTCTGAAGTCCTCCGGGCACATGCTCGAATGGCTGATGATGGCTCTGCCGCGACAGAGGCTCAATGAGCCGTGGGTCCGTCGTGCGGTGCAGTGCGTCGCAGGTGATCTGATCCGTTCGGCGAATCAGCCGGTTGAATGCGGGCCGATGTACCATGCCGTGCATGCGGTTCGACTGTATCACGAGCGAGTCGCGCCGACCCCGCCGACGGAGACTCAGCCTGAGCCGCAGATCGCGCGGCCGACGGCACCCGCGACGCGTCCTGGACAGCCGCCGGCTGCCGCTCCGAGTGTCGCCGATGCGAAGCCGATCCCGGTGCCGGCCGAGAGCCAGCGTCCCCGGGCGGGGCTCAATGCTCCGAAACCGGCTGTGACGGCTGCAAAGCCTGACGCTGCAATGCCCGAAGCCGGAAAGCCGGAAGCTGCGAAGCCGGAAGTCACCCCCAAGTCGAAAGCTGCCGAAAAGCCTGAGGCCGTCGCGAAGCCTGAAACGACGCCAAAGCCCGAGGCGATCGCGAAGCCTGAGACTCCGGTGAAGCCCGAGCCTGTGGCCGACGCGTCCGGGAAAGATGAGGCGGTCGCGGATTCCGCTGCAATGAAGCCAGACGCTGCCCCGAAGGCTTCCAAGCCGAAAGCCGCAGTGGCCGACAGCAAGTCCGACAAGGTGGAATCCGAAAAGGTGGCCGGTTCGAAGGACGCCGACAAGCTCCCGGCGACGGCAGCCAGCTCTGCCGATACGGACTCGATGCCGAAGGGAGCCCCGGCAGACGACAAGCAACCGTTGGAGCCGGCTGCGTTGCCCAAGGCCCCACTGGAGACTCCGGCACTGGCGCAAGAGAACAAAGCGATGCCGGTCGACGAGGCGATGGCCGACCCGACGGTCATGGAAGAGGCGCAAGGCCCGTCGACGACCGCCGAGAACACTGCCGCAGTGGCCGATGCGCCGAAGTCCAAGAGCAAGCCTGTCCCGAATGTGAAGGTCGACACCCTCGTCATTCCCGTCCCCGCGGAGGACAGGCTGACGCCTCCACCGCAGGACACGCCCGTTGCGGAAGCGGCGACGCCGGCGCCGGAGAAGCGGCCTCTGCTGATGCTCCAGAAGCCGGTGACTGAGGACGAACTCGTCACCGAACGTCAGGAAGCGACGGCGCCGTCGTCCGACTCGTTCGGTGAGGGCCTGCTCGAAGGCTTCCCGATCAGGCCGCGCGACTCCGCCAAGCCGGGCATCCTGGCCGCACCGTCGCCGCCGGTGAAAGCGACCCAGACGGTGCTGCGACCTTCGACGGAAACGCTCCGGTAATTCGGACTCCCGGCTCTCTCGACCTCGGAGCCGGGAGACATTGTGTGAGCCGGCAAGGCACGGCAAGTCGTCGTCCGCCCGCGATTCCCGCAGGCGAGTTGCCAGGCCAGGCGATGCGTGCGGGAGCCGTCAGCTCCCGATGTAACGGGCGTAGAGGGTCTTCGCGACGGAGATCTCCTCCGTCCCCTGTACGATCGCGCGACCATCACGGAAGAACGTCAATTCGCAGGTGCTTCCGGCCGGTTTGAGACGCAGCAGAAACGGGTTGCGCATCACGTCGCCGCTGGGCCGCAGTTTGTGTTCAAGCTCTTCCAGCGAGAGCGTCATTGCTTCTGGTGGTGCGATCTGAACGGAGTTTCGTCCGCACAGCACCGTCGACTGCGAACCGCGGTCCCCATTGAGCCACAACCACTCTCCGCGTCGACACGCGGGACAATCGACCCGTTGTGACAGATCCTCGGCGAGTCGCATCGGTCGAATTGAGCCGTCCCAGACGTCAACGATCCGCAGCGTTCGGTCGATTGCGCCTTCGATCCCGGCGAGCAGCTTCATCGCAGCGATGACCTGCAGCGATGCCACGACATTCACGGCCGGCCCCAGCACTCCGGCGGTATCGCAGGTTTCGGTGCTTCCCGGAGGCGGGACATCCGGTATGAGGCAGCGCAGGCAGGGCGTGCATCCCGGCACGATTGCAAAGACCTGGCCATTGCCTCCGATGACGCCCCCATTGACCCAGGGGAGACCGGCTTCGAGCGCCGCATCGTTGATCAGAAACCGGGTTTCGAAGTTGTCGGTTCCGTCGAGGATGAGGTCCACGTCCCGCATCAGTTCCCGAATGTTCCGGGGAGACACGTCGGCGACGTGCGGTTCGAGCTCGACCTCGCTGTTAATCTGCTCGAGCTTGCGGACGGCGGCAATCGCCTTGGGAAGATTCGAGCGGACATCGTTTTCGTCGAAGAGCACCTGCCGCTGCAGGTTCGAGACTTCCACGAAGTCACGATCCACGATTCTGAGGAACCCGACCCCGGCACGAACGAGCGCATCGCACTGCACTGATCCGAGAGCCCCGCAGCCGACGACGAGCACGCGGCTGCGGCGAAGCGCCTGTTGGGCCGCTTCTCCCCAGGGACTGAACCGGGTCTGTTTGTGATAGCGATCGAGCATCTGCGTTTCGAAATTACGGACGGGCCGCCTGCATAAAAGAAAAAGTCGCCGTATACCGCCTGGCCGCCAGAATCGTCACGACCGCGCGAGGCCCTCCATCCGGGCGGATTGACGTCATTTTCTGCAAATCACTCATCCACTCCTGCTTATCGCTTCATCCCGTGCAAGAGTTTGACATGCTTCAGCCGGACCCACTCTGCGATCCGACGATAGACGGTCACCTCCTGCCTCATGAGTGAACACGTTTTTGACAACTTCGATCGCGCCGATGATACCCAGATCCTCAGCGCCGAGGAGTTGCGTCGCCGCAGCGCGACGGGCAGCGACGCTTCCGAACGGTTTTCGGTGGTGTCTGACTCGCTGACGGGACGGGAAATCAGTCAGTATCAACTTCGTGAACGGATCGGAAGTGGTGGAGTCGGGGAAGTCTATCGGGCCCGCCACCGCTGGATGAAGCGGGACGTTGCAATCAAGGTTCTGCAGTCGAAGGTCATCAACAAGACGCTGCTCGACCGCTTCCTGCGGGAGGCCCGATCGCAGGCGCAGCTGTCGCATCCCGGGTTTGTGAGCATTCACGATGTGTTCATTGCCGAGGGGACGTACTTCCTGGTGATGGAGTACGTGGATGGTTACGACCTGGCTGAAGTTTCGGAACGTCTCGGGCCGCTGGATGTCGAGGATGTCCTCAAGCTGGGAGTTCAGATCGCCCAGGCGATGGCGTTTGCACATTCGATCGGAATTATTCACCGCGATCTCAAGCCGGCCAACCTGATGCTCTCGCGGACGGGACGTGTTCGCGTGACCGACCTGGGGCTGGCCAAGTGCGAGTCGGCGGTCGCCGGTTCGTCGCCGGCACTGACCAGTCACGGGACTGCACTGGGCACCGTCGACTTTCTGGCGCCGGAACAGGCCCGCGATGCATCGTCGGTGACGGCCGCCGCCGACATCTACAGCCTGGGATGCACCCTGTACCTGTTGCTGACGGCGAGTCCTCCGTTCGTGCGGGAGACGGCCATGGAACG
>CAZUXX010000087.1:7146-9743 GCA_964624215.1 uncultured Planctomycetaceae bacterium | reverse complement strand
AGACCCGGGTCTCGACACCGCTGGACGACCTGACGCTGCTGTACCTGAGCAAGGCGCTTTCCGCCGACGCACTGACCGAAACCTTCGAATCGCGTGGAGTCCCCGTCGACGGGCAGGCATGGGAACCGCTGCCCGACGGCAGCCTTCCCGACATGTCTGAATTCATCCGCGGCGATGAGATCGAACTGGTCAAGCGCTCTCCGGATGAGGAAGTCTCCGACGAGGAATGGGAGGCCCGCAAGCTGCGGTACATTGGCCGCCGCACGATCTCCCAGTACGGGTGCTACGGTTGCCACGACATTCCCGGCTTCGACGATGCCCGCCCGATCGGGACTGCCTTGCAGGACTGGGGACGCAAGGATCCCTCGCAGCTCGCAATCGAGCACATTGGCGAGTACCTGCACCATCACGGCGAGCCGGATGGATCGAGCACCGCCGAGGCCGTCGAGAACATCATTCATCAGCAGTTCTTCGACGGAACGGCGACTCACGAAGAGAAGATGAAAGCCTTCTTCTACGAGAGTCTGCTGCATCATGGCCGGCCTGGATTTGTGTGGCAGAAGCTCCGCGAGCCGCGCAGTTATGACTACCGCAAGATCGAAACAAAGGGCTGGGACGAGCGGCTGCGGATGCCCAAGTTCCCCTTCGATGACAAGCAGATCGAATCGGTCGCGACGTTCGTGGTCGGGCTCGTAGCAGACCCGCCCGCAGAGCCGTATCTGTACCAGCCGGAAGGCCCGAAACAGACGATCGTTCAGGGAACGGAACTCCTCGAGAAGTACAACTGCACCAGTTGTCACATGCTGGAGATGCCCGGCTTCAAGTGGAACGTTGACATTCGCGAGTTCGTCGGCCTGTCCAGGGCAGAGATCGTCGATTTCATCCGCAATCACGCGGGAGAGATCGCCGACGAGGGCATCCTCACCCAGGATATTCTGGCCGGCCGAGAGCCCGCCGATGCGTACCTGAGCAGCCGGTTCGGTCCGGAGCCGACGGCGGAGGAATTCCCGGACGAGTCCGAGCTCGCTGCGGCCAAGGCGGCGTGGGAGTCACAGGTGCAACCTGAGCGTGAGATGATCGCCGGGCTGAACGAGGTCTTCACGAACATCGAAGCGCTTCTCGAAGGCCGCGTCGAGGGAGTGGAGTCAATCAACACCGACGTGGCTCCACTGCTCGCTCGCCTCTCACGCACACGTAACGCCGAGCGGCTCGAGCAGTGGTTTGACGCTCACCCTGAGGCGCTTCTGGCGGACCCGATCGATGCCGCCGATTACCCGTCGACCGTCCGGTTGAGTCTCCAACTGAAGCCACCGGTTCAGCGTGGGCCGATGATCACCAACTCGGCGACACGTGCCGATATCGAGTTCCATGGTCTGCAGTACACGTACGATCCCGACTTCGGGGAAGAGACACTGGACCTCTGGGAGAACCTGAATGTTGCTGGCCGATACAAGCTGGCCGGTGTGAATTCGCGACTGATCGCGAATGAGGACAACCCCATCGTCGAGCGACTGCCCGGCAAGGGTGGCGACTTCATGGTCTGGTTGTACAACCGGATTGTCGATCAGCGTACAGGAGGCGAGCCGTCACTCGCAGCTCAGTACATGTATCTCGCCCAGCAGGCGGCACCACCTCCCCTTTACAAGGAAGGGGTCAAGGTTCAGACGCCGTGGTTGTACCAGTTCCTCAAATCTCCCGAACGGCTCCGGTTCACGACTGTGCTGCGGATGCCGCAGTTCAACATCGACGACGACGACGCCCAGATCCTGGCGAACTACTTTGCCGCGGTGGACGGCGTGCCCTATCCGTACTCGGAAGAAGAGCGGATGAACCCGGCATACCTCGCCGAGATGCAGCGCAGGCACGCCGAGGCCTTCCCGGATGCGGAGGGAGACTACCTGCAGCAGAGCTGGGATGTTCTGAACGCGGACAAGTGCATCGGGTGCCACTCGGTCGGAGGTCGCAAATACATTTCCGGCGGAACGATCGGCCCGGATGGTCAACCGCTGGATATTCAGGGGCCATACCTGAAGCGGGTCCAGGATCGGCTGCGGTCTGACTGGCTCCAGTTGTGGATTCAGAATCCGAAGTGGATCACCCCCTATACTTCGATGCCGGCGAACCTGCCGAGCAACCAGACCAATCTGCCCGGCCTGTTCGATGGCCGGGGAGACTGGCAGAACGAAGGTCTGGTTGATGCACTGATGAACTACTCGGATCTGATGGAGACCATCGGACCCACCGTCTATGTCGATCCGTCAACCGCCCCGATGGACCAGTCGGCCACCGGGGGGCAGGCCAGCGAGGCGGCAGATTCACCCGGGGACGAGAATGCCACTGAGGATGCGTCCGGGGATTCCGCATCCGGAGGGAGTAACTGATGTTGAAGCACGTTTGTCTGCCACTCGCCTGCCTGACACTGACCGGTATCGGACTGACGTTCGTCGGTTGCAGCGAGCCGATTGACGGTGTGGGCGGTGGTGCCCAGTCCGAGGTGTCGACCACCATCCTGCCGGTCGCCGGCGAAGGGGGCGGCGCTGCCGCCCAGACGGCGACGGTCGAAGGGTATGGCAGTTTGACTGGCAAGGTCACTGTTT
>CAZUXX010000087.1:0-7136 GCA_964624215.1 uncultured Planctomycetaceae bacterium | reverse complement strand
GCACGGTCCCGGATCTCGGCCCGCTGATTTCTCAGAGTCAGGTGAAGGAGCAGGATCGCGAGGTTTGCCGCATTGAACTGATCCCCAACGAGCGGCTGGTCACGAACGGCGATGCCGTGCAGAACGTCTTCATCTTTCTGCAGCGCAAGCCGGCCGGTGCGAAGCCTCTGGCGGACGTCGATAGCGAAATCGTGATGGACCACGAGGCCTGCACGTTCATCCCGCACTCGTTAGTCGTCGGTGTCAATCAGCCAATTCGGGTGCTCAACGGCGATCCGATCGGTCACAATGTGCATACCAACCCCAGCCGCAGCACACCGTTCAACTCGCAGATCGGTTCGAGTGACCGGGTCGGGATTACGTTCTCGTACGTCAACGCCGAGCGGACTCCTGTCCGTGTCCAGTGCGACCTCCACACCTGGATGCTGGCCTGGCATCTTCCGCTCGACCATCCGTACGGAGCGGTCACCGATGAGAACGGCCAGTTCTCGATCGCTGATATTCCTGCCGGCACCCACAAGTTCGTGGTCTGGCACGAGGGGAATACGATTCGCGAAGTTGAAGTCGAGATCCCGGTCGACGGTGAGGCGACGCTTGACCTCGAGATTCCCGTGAGCGACTTCAGGATTGGCGCGGCAGCGCCGGCCGGTTCGAAGTCTGTGATGCTGTCGTTGGCAAAGTAGAAACAACAGATTCCTAGTACGATTGGTTTCGAGGGTGCCCCTCGTGAGACGTTTCCTGTTACTTGTAGTTCTCGCCTCGCTCGTCGGCTGCAGTCGGCAAGTGCCCGAGTTCGCTCCGTCCGCTGCCTACGAGGACCTCACTCCCAAGGCCCGACAGGCCGTGTCGGCGGTACTAAACCGGTACTTCGGCACCCCGACCGAGATGCAACTTTGGGAGCAGCTGCCCATCCACCACAGTGGTGCGGTCGGCAGTGTTCGGGAAGTTGTCGCGGTCGATGGAGTCGCCATCGGTGTTCGAGTCAATCTGACCGACGCCGTCTGGCCAATCCAGCCCGGGCAGAATCTCGCCTGGCTCAACCTGAGCGAGGTCCGGATCGGGACCGGGGCCGACGCCAGACTGCCCGAAGTGGCGAGCTTCGAAGAGGCGACAGGGACGATCACGTTCAAGGCGCCCTTGGCCGAGGTCCCCGAGGTGGGGACGCGGTTCGCCGTCGAACCGGGATCAATCCTGGCGAAGGGCCGCGTGCTCTACGCCGAGCATTGCCAGCACTGCCACGGTGTCGGGGGAGACGGTCTGGGGCCGACCGCCAAGTATCTCAATCCCCGCCCGCGCGACTTCCGTAAGGGGATTTTCAAGTTCACCTCGACCACCAGCGTTCCGGTCCTCTATCCCCCCTCCCGAGATGACCTCGCAAGAACCATCTCTGAGGGAATTCCCGGCACGTACATGCCCTCCTTCAAGCTGCTGCGGCCTGAAGAGAACGATGCGATCGTGGAATACGTGCGCTGGCTTGCAATGAGAGGCCAGTGCGAGCAGATGCTCGTCAACGAAGCGGCAGACCCGTCCAATCTCTCGGACGAGCCGGCCATGCAGTTGGCTACACTGCTGCAGGAGGAGATGGATGCCGTCATCGCCCGCTTCTGGCGGGAGGCCGACGAGGAGTCGAAGCTGGCGATGCCCGAAACTCCGCAGCCGCCGGCGACGAAAGAATCCATCGACAAGGGCCGTGAACTGTACCTCTCGCAGGGAGCCCAGTGCCGCAACTGTCACGGAACCTATGGTCTGGGAGACGGGTTCCAGACTCTCCAGGTCGAGAAGGACCAGACAGAGCCGGGCCTGCACGATGCGTGGGGGAACGTCATTCAGCCGCGAAACCTGCGTACAGGGATCTACCGGGGCGGTCGCCGTCCGATCGACCTGTATCGCCGGATTGTGGCCGGTATCAAGGGAACCCCCATGAGCGGATTCAAGGCCGCCCTGTACGATAACGAAGGGGGCACCAAGGATCAGAACGTATGGCATCTCGTCAATTACGTGATGCACATGCCCTACGAGAAGCTGGAGACCGGGAGCGGGATCGGTGCAGATCTGACCCCCGCTGCCGCGCCGCGGAGTAACCCCGATCTGTCCGACACACAGCCGCCGGTGCCAACCTCGCCGGAGGCGACCGAGCCGGGCGAGCAGACACTGAAGGCAGCAGATGAAGCTCCCCAGGGAGCGAACGGAACTGACACTCAGGCAGCACCCCGCGAGGAATCTGCCTCCGGGAACAACAACACAGACGAGACAGCGGACGAAGCGGCTGACTCCCCGGCATCCGACCAATAATTCCGATCAGGCTTCCTGAGGCAACCTGCCGGCAGGAGTTCTGAGGAGTAGCGAACGTGAAGCGCATCTGGGCACTGTTTTTCATGATCTGGCCGGTCCTGGCGGTCTGGGTTTGCTGGGTCGCCCCCAAGTACGGCTGGTGGTTTCCAACGACCGTGAATGCGGACGGGACATCGAGTGCGCCCCTGGGGCGTCGGATCGATGAACTGTTCTCGTTGATCCTGTACATCACCGCGACGGCCTTCATCGGCACCCAGATCGGTCTGGGATACGTCCTCTGGAAGTCCTCTAAACCGGACGAAGACGATGTCGACGAGACTGGCGCCCCGCGCAAGGCCTGGTACTCGACCGGAAGTCACAGCCTCGAAGTGCTGTGGTCGATCGTTCCGGCCGGGGCCCTGCTGTTCATCGCTCTGTATCAGATGGATGTGTGGGCCGAGTTCCGGATTCAGGATGCATTCCCCCAGGAGCAGCTGGCACGAACGGTCGAACGACTCGGTATGAACCCGAACGTGACGATCACCGGCAGCAACGGAGAGTCCAGGGTCGTCAAACGGACGGTGCTGGCGGAAGTGACGGCACGGCAGTTCGAATGGCGGATTCGCTACCCCGGATTCGACCCCGAAACCGGCGAATTGCTGCCGCTGCAGCCTGAGCCGCAGAAGACCGACCTCTACGATGTCAACGAATTGCACCTTCCCTCCGGGGCCCCGGCGCTCATCGAACTGAAGTCCGAGGATGTGCAGCATTCGTTTTTCGTTCCGGAGCTCCGCGTCAAGCAGGATGCCGTCCCGGGTCTGGTGATCCCGATCTGGATGCAGGCAGACCAGAGTACGACCTATTCCCTCACCTGCGCCGAACTGTGCGGCTGGGGGCACTATAAAATGCGGGCGAGTGTGGTTACGCATCCTCCCGAAGAGTTCCTGGAATACCTGAAGAAGCTCCACCGCGAGCAGTTCGACGATGGTTTCCAGTCCGAGCAGGAGTTGGCTACCGCGGCCGTTTCAGCGGAGTGATGACTTACACATTCCGGAACTGCACTGCAATTACCGGATGACGATTAAAGCGGAGAGTTGGGGATGAGCACCGTCAGCGTTCACGGCGTGCATGGAGCCGACGACCATGCTCATGGTGATCACCATGACATCGGCTTCATTCGCAAGTATGTGTTTTCGACGGATCACAAGATCATCGGGATCCAGTTCCTGTTCACCACGCTCGTGATGCTGATGGTGGGAGGATTCCTGGCGCTCGGAGTCCGTTGGCAGCTGGCGTTTCCGTGGGAGACAATGCCGATCTTCGGCTCGCTCTTCGCCGAACAGGGGGGGCAGATCTCTCCCGAGTTCTACACGATGCTCTTCACCATGCATGCGACGGTGATGATCTTCCTGGTCATCATCCCGATCCTGGCAGGGGCCTTCGGCAACTTTCTGATCCCGCTCATGATCGGGGCCGACGACATGGCCTTCCCGGTGCTGAACATGCTCAGCTACTGGTTCCTGTGGCCGGCCATGTTCTGCTTCGCCTGTGCCACCGGGATCCTGCCGGATGCCTTCACCGGGCTCGACGGCGGGATGAATGCCGGTGTCGCCCAGGGATGGACGTCCTATCCGGTCCTTTCGGCACTGCCGCAGTCGGCTCCGGGATCGGAAATGGCCCAGACCTGGTGGCTGATCGGGGTCACCCTCGTGGGGATCTCCTCGATGATGGGCTCGATCAACTACATGACGACCATCATCAACATGCGGGCTCCCGGCATGACGCTGTTCCGTCTGCCGCTGACCATCTGGGGCATGTTCATTACGGCCATCCTGCAGGCATTCGCTCTGCCCGTGCTCACCGCAGCGGGCTTCATGCTGGTCTGCGACCGCATCTTCGGGACCTGTTTCTTCATCCCCGACGATCTGGTCGTGAACAACGCGGCCCCGACGGTGGGTGGCGGGCAGCCCCTGCTGTGGCAGCACCTGTTCTGGTTCTACAGCCACCCGGCCGTGTACATCATGCTCCTGCCCGCGATGGGCATGGTGTCCGACATGCTCGCATGCATGTGCCGCAAACCGATTTTCGGCTACAAGCCGATGGTGTACACGCTGGCCGCCATTGCCGGCCTCGGGTTCATCGTGTGGGGACACCACATGTTCACCTCCGGGATGAATCCCGCCCTGGGGATGACCTTCATGGTCTCCACGGTGATGATCGCCCTCCCCTCCGCAGTGAAGGTGTTCAACTGGATCGGCACGATGTGGGGAGGCCGTCTCCAGTTCAACACCGTGCTGCTCAACTGCGTCGCCTTCATCTCGATGTTCACCGTCGGGGGGCTCTCGGGGATCTTCATGGCGGCGGTGCCGGTCGACATTTACGTGCACGATACGTACTTCATCGTTGCCCACTTCCACTACGTGCTGTTCGGGGCAACGCTGTTCGGCTGCTTCGCGGGAATTCACTACTGGTTCCCGAAGATGTTCGGCCGGATGATGAACGAGTTCTGGGGCAAGGTTCACCTGGTGCTGAGCTTCATCGGCTTCAACGGAACCTTCTTCCCGATGCACCTGCTCGGAGTGGCCGGAATGCCCCGCCGCTATGCCGACCCGTACCTGCATAACTACCTGGAGCACCTGCTCCCGCTGAACCAGTTCATGACGATCTCGGCCATCCTGATGGGATTCGCCCAGTTCATCCTGTTGGCGAACTTCGCCATCAGCATCTACAAGGGCGAGAAGGTCGGTCGCAATCCCTGGAATGCCAACGGTCTGGAATGGGCAGCGCCCTCTCCTCCGGGCCACGGAAACTTCGACGTCGTGCCGGTCTGCTATCGCGGTCCCTACGAGTACTCGCATCCCGAGCAGCCCGAAGGCAAGGACTACTGGATGCAGACCGAACCGCCTCCGGGCAAGGCGCCGGTCAACATTCCCATGCCGGCCCACTCGTAGAGACCGACTCGCGATTCACTCACCAGAACGACCACAGACCGGAACTCACCACTCCCGGGATCTCACGTACTGCTGATCATCCATGTCTGCCACGTTTCATCCACGCCTGCACCGCTTTGCCGCGGCGACTCTTGTCGTCACGCTGGCAACGCTCGTGATGGGGGCGCTGGTGACGTCGAAGAACGCCGGCATGGCGTTTCGCGACTGGCCGACGTCGGATGGCCAGCCGATGTTGACGTACCCGTGGCTGAGCGACTTTGCCCGCGACTGGGACAAGTTCCTCGAACACGGGCACCGTCTGATCGCCGCCCTGACCGGAATGTGGTGTATCGGGCTGGTGGGACTGCTCGGCTGGTACGAGTCGCGAACGTGGGTGAAGGTGCTGGGTGGAAGTGTCCTTCTGGGTGTCATTGCCCAGGGGATCCTCGGTGGAAACCGGGTCTGGTTTGACGACCGCGGGTTAGCTCTGTTGCACGGGTTATTCGCAGCAATCGTTTTTTCCGCGATTGCCTGCACGGCCACGGTCCTCAGCCGTCGCTGGTGGACCGCAGCAGAGCAGATTCGCCAGGCACCCGGTTCCGTGCTGCTGCCGGCAGCGGCGGTCACGCTGGGACTGCTGTTTGTTCAATACATCTTCGGTGGGCTGATTCGCCATCGTGGGACCGGACTTCACGAACATCTGGCTCTGGGAATTCTGAGCCTGTGTGCCGTCTGTATCCACACGGTCATCGCACACCGCAGTCGCATCAGCTGGGTTCGCCGGTCGGCGTGGCTGTTGCAGATACTGGTTCTCGTCCAGGTCGCACTTGGTGGTGCGAGCTGGGTGACGAAATGGGGTTTTACGCCGGTCGGATACGTCGGGATCGCAGATTCAATCCTGCAGGTGGGCGTGCGTACCGGGCACATGGTTGTCGGCGCGCTCGTCATTGCTGCCGCGACGGTGCATCTGGTGCGCGTCTCGAGATGCTTGTACCTGGCAGATCGTGAGAAGCGACCGGCTGCCACAGACGCCGGGGCCTGGCAGGGCAATCTGTCCCGGGGAGCCATTCTGGCCGGCGGAGGAGGATCATGAGCACCATCGTCCCGGTCAGTTCGCCGGCCAGACCGACCCGACTCAACAGCAGCGTTGCGCCTGCGTTGACGCTTGTCGATGTGCGGGACCGCCTGCGAGATTATCTCTCACTGGCGAAGCCCCGCATCTCGGTGATGGTGCTGGTGACCGTCTCGGTCGGCTTCACTCTCGCGAGCCGCGGTCCCATCGACGGGTTCGTGCTGTTCCATGCTCTGGTCGGCATCGGACTGGTTGCTGCCGGCTCGAGTGCACTCAACCAGTGCCTCGAACGGCACACGGACGCCCGGATGGATCGTACCGCCGATCGTCCGATTCCCAGTGGCCGGATTCGGGCTGCGGAAGCGGCCCTGCTGGGAGTCCTGTGGGGTGTCCTGGGGACCGTGTGGCTGATGGTCTTTGTCAACGGTCTCACCGCTGCACTCACGCTGCTCACGCTGGCGTCGTACGTCGGTCTGTACACCCCGATGAAGCGGAAAACCTCCTTCTGCACCACGATCGGAGCGATCCCCGGAGCACTTCCACCGGTACTCGGCTGGACAGCCGCCGGTGGCGCACTCGACGCCGGGGCCCTCACACTGTTTTCCATCCTGTTTTTGTGGCAGTTTCCCCACTTCCTCGCCATCGCCTGGATGTACCAGGACCAGTACAGCATGGCCGGGCTGCGAATGCTTCCGCGAGTGAATGCCGGCTCGGTCGTTGGCCGCATGGCCGTCAGCTATGCCGTTGTATTGATTCCCGTCAGCCTGCTGCCACGGACCGTTGACCTTGCCGGCACCGGCTATTGTGCCACAGCGATCGTGCTGGGGCTGGGGTACCTTCTGGCGTCGGTGCTGTTCGCTGCC
>CAZUXX010000086.1:5370-9755 GCA_964624215.1 uncultured Planctomycetaceae bacterium | reverse complement strand
ATGCAGGAAGTGATAACGCTTGCCGTGTTTGTGCCGTTTGCCGTGTTCTATCTGCGGGAGCGATTGACGCTCGACTATCTCTGGGCCGGCCTTTGTCTGCTCGGGGCCGTGTTCTTTCTCTTCCGGAGCGAGCTGTGACCGTAGTGCGGCTCTCCCCGAGGTCACGGAATCGAGCGACCCCAACCTCACCAGCGTCCGGAGCACTGGTTCTCACAGGAGTTCGCGACGGGACATTGTCTGCAGCCGGTCGCGGAGGGGACCTTGATGCAGGGCCGATGCAACGAGCAGGCCGTCGATGCCGGCCGATCGGGCGTCCTCCAGATGTTCGGAAGCAGCGATTCCTCCCCCTGTGAGCAGTTCATGGGACGGGAACCGGTTCCTGATCTCGCGACAGAGTGAAAGTGTCGGCAGACCTCCACCGACTCCCACCCCGGCGAGGTCGAGAACGATCAGCGAACCGACTCCGGCTGCAAACACCTCCGACACGATCTCTGGCGGCGTCAGCTCTTGCCAGCCGGCCGTGCCGGGTGGGAGAAGGGGCTGGCCCCGCATCAGATCCAGACTGAAGAGGACCCGGTCGGCACCGAGCTGCTGGAGAATCTCCGCGAGAGCCTCGGGGCCGGCACAGGTTTCCAGTCCGACGACAATCCGATCGGCACCGGTCTCCCCGGCCCTCCGGGCGTCGTGGGCGCAGGTGATCCCGGAGTCGAGCAGCAGGCGGAAGCCGGCATCGACGAGACGGACGAGCACCGCCTCATGGACGTCCCGGTCGCCGGCGATGGCGTCGAGATCCGCGACGTACAGTTCGCTTACATTGTACGTCTCCCGGATCGCACGGGCGACATCGAGCGGTCGTGCGCCAGGGCAGAGTTCGCTCGAGAGAGGACGGTATTCATCACGCTTCCCGGCGACGCCCCGGACGACCACACCGGACTGCAGATCAAGGACCGGGATCAATCGCATGGCAAAAGAAGAAAAGGCACTCCCGCAACGCGAGGTCGGCCATCAGGCCCAGATGCCTGATGTGGAATGATTCGGTCCATCGCTCTTTGGTGACGCTTCCCGGTTATCCTGAATCCCATGCTCAACCCGCAAGAGACCATACCGGGGACAACCCCGTCGCGGTCGCGACGCCGCGTGATCGGGCGACTGCTCGGTGTGGGACTGGGCGTGTATCTGCTGTTCGTCCTGCTGCTGACCCTGTTGCAGAGAAAGCTGATCTATCACCCGCTGCGGGAGACTGTCGACGTCTCCATGGTCCCGGAAGTGGCCGATCGCATCACCCCGGTGCAGATTCGCGGCGGGGAAGTCACGCTGCATGGCTGGCTGGTCGCGGGGAGGCCGCTGGCCGGAACAGGCGACGCCCCTCCGGAGCGCCTGTTGATTCTGTACTTCCCCGGGAACGCGGCTCATCGTGGCTGGCGCGGCCGCCCGTTGGCGATGCTCCACGATCTCGGACACGACGTCTTGATCGTCGATTACCGGGGCTATGCCGAGAATGCCGGAGCCCCGTCCGAACGGGCACTCAACGAGGATGCCCAACTTGTGTGGCGTTACGCTCGCGACGAGTTGAGTGTCCCCGCCCGACGTATCGCGCTCTACGGCGAGTCGCTGGGAGGTGGCGTGGCCGTCGCACTGGCATCGCAGCTTTGCGACGGGGGAACTCCACCCGCGGCTCTCATTCTGCAGGCGAGCTTTACGTCCTTGCCCGATGTGGCCGCCGGGAAGTTCCCGCTGGTGCCCGTACGCTGGCTTCTCGTCGACCGGTTTGACTCTCTCGCCCGCATGCCCCGCATCACCTGCCCGTTGCTGATCCTGCATGGTGACCGGGATCGCATTGTCCCCTTCACTCATGGCGAGCAGCTGTTCGCAGCGGCTCCCGAACGATCATCGTCCGGAATGGAGAAGCAGTTCGTGCCACTCCCGGGAGCTGGTCACAACAATCTGCTGGTGGTTGCCTACGACCGGATGCAGTCGGCGATTGGAGCGTTCCTGACTGAAGTCACAGGTCAGAAGAAACCGATCGGAGAGCAGAAGAGATAGTGCCGCCGGGGCCGCCCTGTATCGGTCGCTCGATTTGGGTTCTCGGTCCCGCGTCGCAACGACAATTCTTCAGCGAGTCAAACCCCGGTACGGGGGCACACCCTTTGCAGCCCTCACAGGGGGATCCGAAACGGAGCGAACCCGTCGTTCCCCGGCAGTGTCTCGTCTCATCCGGCGACCCCCAATCACAGGTTGCGGTGCAGGGGAGGGTGGAGGTGTTTTCCGCGGTGAAAACCGGGAGTTTCAGAAGTCGTGATGCGTGTCCGGGCGTGGGGAAACTCAGTTTGATCGCCTTGTGGCCGGCGCCTATGATTGATCGACCGCCAGGAGCGATCCGCGCGGGAGTGCCCACAGGCGAGCGGCCACTTTGGTGGCGGTTGCAGCGGCACCATCAACTTGTCTCAAAACGTCGCCCCGTATCTTCACGGTGAGGATCTGGCGACCGTTGATCAGGAAGAACACTTGGCCGAAATTCAACGCGAAAAACTGCAGGTCCAGGCTCAGAGGGCGGTGCTGGTTGCTGTGATTGCCCCGGACGAGCGGGAAGGGAAGGATCGGGCGCTCGACGAAATGATCGGACTTGCAGAGACAGCGGGAGCCGAGATCGTCGGCACGCTGGTGCAGGTTCGCGACCGGCCTGACGCGGCGACGTACATCGGCCGCGGAAAGGTCGAAGAGCTCAAGCAGATGGTCAAGCTGCTCGACGCGAACATGATCGTATTCGACAACCTGCTCTCCCCTGCCCAGGGCAAGGCCCTCGAAAAGGAAACCGGGGTCCAGGTTGTCGACCGCAGCGAGGTGATCCTCGACATCTTCGCCAGCCACGCGCGCACCTACGAGGCCAAGCTGCAGGTCGAACTGGCGCAGCTGCAGTACATGCGGCCACGACTGACGCGCATGTGGACGCACCTCGAGCGCATCGAGGGGGGAATCGGGTCCGGTCGCGGCCCCGGTGAAAAGCAGCTGGAGACCGACCGCCGGCTCGTCGATCGCCGGATCAGCGAATTGCAGGCAAAGCTGCGTGAGGTAGAGAAACGCCGCGAGCGGCAGGTCGCCTCACGGAAGGGACATCTCACCGTTTCCCTCGTCGGCTACACCAACGCCGGCAAAAGCACGCTCATGCAGGCCCTGACGGGGGAAGAGACCTACATCGCCAACAAGCTGTTCGCCACGCTCGATACACGGACCCGCAAGTGGACGCTGCCCAACTGGGGGGACGTCCTCCTGAGTGATACCGTCGGATTCGTGCGAAATCTGCCGCACCATCTGGTCGCGTCCTTCAAGGCGACTCTCGAAGAAGCGCGGCACGCCGACCTGCTGTTGCACGTGGTCGATGCCAGCAGCCCTGATGCGAGCCGGCAGATCGAGACAGTTGAGAAAGTCCTCGCCGAACTGGGCGTGAGCAGCGACAACGCACTGCTGGTGCTGAACAAGATCGATGCGGTCGAGGAGCCGTCGCTGCTTGATGTGCTCCGGGCCCGCCATCCGGAGGCCATCTCCGTCAGCGCCCGGGAGGGGGTTGGACTCGACCGACTGGCCCGGGCCGTTGCCGATCGACTCAGCCACGGCTATCTCGAAGCCGAGATCGAGACCGACGTGGGGAACGGGAAACTCCTGTCGTTCCTGGCAGAGCATGCCGAGGTCCTCGACCGGGAATACGACGAGAACCGTGTCCGGCTGCAGTGCCGCGTGCCTCGACGATTCGCGTACGCGATTGAAGAGGAGGGCACGTCCATCACCCTGCGAAATGGCTCGCAAATGAACGGCCACCCGCTTGACGACGAGCCGCTGACCTCATCCGTCGAGTCGCATGCCGGTTGAGCTCCGTGTCCATCGACGGGAGCTCAGCAGGGCAGGGCAGTTTCGACTGCGGTCGTCGACGCCAGAAAAGCTCACTCGGCAGTGATGTGGGAAATCAGGCGGTCAACATAGCTGCTCAAGCGACCGGGGACTGACGGATCCCTGCGTGGCAGCATGCCAATCTGGTCTCGCACAGTGGCCGCCTTCTCGTCGAGGTAGTCCAGTGCGTTCAGGGCGGGGATCGCGTAGAAGACTCCGTGCCGGGAAACATCGGCATGCTCGAGCAGGATCGGCAGGGCGAACTTCACGTCCTCCTGATTCCCGTGTGTCGCCAGTGCCTCGGCCGCCACGATCCTGGCAACCCCGCTGTCACCCTCGAGCATCTCATTCGCAGCCACGGCCCGAAGCAGGTCGCGGTTCTGTGTGAAGGCGTCTTTCCCGTTCGCCAGTGCCCCGGTTGCGGCCCAGTACAGAGCGACGTCTGCATACGGGGCAAACCTCCGCGACTCGGTGATGTACGACCGTAACACGGCCGGGGAGAC
>CAZUXX010000086.1:0-5360 GCA_964624215.1 uncultured Planctomycetaceae bacterium | reverse complement strand
ACGCAGGTGACAGCGAGCTCGTGCATGGCTGCCGCACGGTACAGCCCGTGTGACCGCACGCGATCGTAAGGAGATGCCGGACCATCGGAGGTGTTCAACCGGTGTTCGGGCAGAAAGCCGACGTCCTGGACTCTCGCCAGATGCGCCACCAGAGCGCTCCGCATCTCCGCAAGTTGCTGCTGATGGTCGGGAGAGTCCGCGAGGTTTTGAACTTCGTCCGGATCGGTCTGCAGGTCGTAGAGCTCTTCGACCGGCTTGCGCTGCCAGAACCGGGACTGCTTTGGCGTCAGCTCTCCCGCTTCAAACCGCTCTTTCCAGACGCGCGTGGTCGGGGTCTGGAACATGTAGTCGACATACTGCCCGTAGGGGCGGTGCGGCATGTAATTGCAGAGGTAGACGTACCGTCCATCGGTCACACTCCGCATCATGTCGATCCGCTCGTCCATCCGACCCCGGAAGCCGAAGTTGTACGCAGGAGGGTCATCGGGAGACTTGCCGAGAAACGTCCGCCCCTGCATGTGCTGCGGGACGTCGACTCCACACAGATGCAACAGCGTCGGAGCCAGGTCCACAAAGCTGACAAGCCGGTCACTGGTCCTGCCAGCGTCGTAATCGGGCGGCGCCAGATGCTTCCACTTCTCGGGGATATGCACGATGAGCGGCACGTGCAGCCCGGAGTTGTAGGGAAACCGCTTGCTGCGGGGCATGCCGCTGCCGTGGTCTCCGTAGTAGAAGACGATCGTGTCTTCCGCGAGGCCGGCCTCTTCGAGTTCTTTAAGAGTCTCGCCGACCTGACGGTCCATCATCGTCAGCCGGTCGTAGTATTGGGCCCAGTCCTTGCGAACTTCCGGCGTGTCGGGGTGATAGGCCGGGACCCGCGCCTTGGCCGGGTCGTGAATGCGGTCCGCCTCGTCGATCCTGTTGCGGATCTGGCTTTCGTGACTGATCGTGAAGTTGAAGATCGCGAAGAAGGGTTGCCCTTCCTGGCGATTCTTCCAGTGGGCCCGTCGGCTCGAGTCGTCCCAGACCTCTCCGGGTTTCTCGAGGTTGTAATCTTCCTTGGAGTTGTTGGTGCAGTAGTAGCCCGCCTGCCGGAGATACTGGGGAAACATCAGGGCCCCCTCGGGCATCGGCAGCTGGGACCGCATGTGCTGCGCGCCCAGCGACGTCGGATACATCCCCGAGATGATCGTCGTCCGCGCCGGTGCACAGACGGGGGCATTCGACCAGCAGTGCAGGTAGCGGCAGCTCTTTTCGGCGAACGCGTCGAGATTGGGCGTGACGGCATAGTCATCACCGTAACATCCCAGTTGGGGACCGTTGTCCTCACTGGTCACCCACAGGACGTTCGGTCGATCCGCTGCGACGAGAGCCGTCGCGAGACAAAGCATGGTAGCCAGGGCGAGCAGAAGAGCGCGCATGAGATCATCCGGACCAGCACCAGGTCGTCTGAGTCGTGCCGACTCCCGGGCGGCAACGACGTTGCGTCCAGTCTGGCGAGTGCGGCAGGGGCCGCCAAGGCAACGCAGTCGCGATCGCCGCGCAAAGCGGGGTGCCGACTCCGGATGAGATGCAACTCGGATCGGACGTCGCTCTTGTCGAGCGCGCTCAAGGAACGTCCCCGACACAGAGAACGCGATGGGCCCGCCGGCAGCGCGACGGATGCCCGGCGCTGATCCGGTGAATGGGCAACCAGGTCGCCCGGACTCTCCAGCCTTTTCAGGCAGCGCGACGCAGATCCATCGGGAAGGGAATCGTGCGGGTCTCGCGGGCGACGCTCACGGCCTCGCACAGAGCCTCGACGACCCGATGCTGACGTGCTTCTCCCAGCTCGGGATAGATTGGCAACGCCAGAATCTCGTCGGCGAGCTGTTCCGCCTCGGGCAACTGTCCGCGGCGATAACCGAGGTATTCGAAGCAAGGCTGCAGATGCAGCGGCTTGGGGTAATACACCGCGCACCCGATCTGACGCTCCCGCAGTTCCCGCAGGATGATGTCCCGTGTTCCGGGTGCCGTGCGGATCGAATACTGGTTCCAGACGGAGCCACACTCCGTACGCACTCCGGGGAGGCTCACCACATCAAGCAGACCCGCCTCGGTGATCCAGTTGCGATACCGTTCCGCATTGCGGTCACGCTGTTCCGTCCACGTGGGCAGATGGGTCAGCTTGACCCGCAGCACCGCCGCCTGGACCGCATCGAGGCGGCTGTTCATTCCCAGCTCGAGATGTTCATACCGGCCGGCGTCGCCATGCACCCGCAGACGCCGCAGGCGTGCTGCGAGGTCGGCATCGTCGGTGGTCATGATTCCGCCGTCACCGGCACCGCCCAGGTTCTTGGTCGGGAAGAAGCTGAAGCAACCGATCGACCCGAGAACGCCGGCCCGGCGTCCCGAGTAGGTCGCACCGACGGCCTGAGCGGCATCTTCAACGATCGTCAGTCCGTGACGCACGGCGATCCGCCAGAGCGGTTCCATGTCGGCACACTGGCCGAACAGATGCACCGGCAGAATGGCCCGTGTGCGCGGCGTGACTGCAGCCGCAACGGCATCGGGGTTGATGTTATACGTCACGGGATCGATGTCGGCGAAGACCGGTCGTGCTCCCACCCGTTCGATGCAGCTCGCGGTTGCGAAAAAGCTGAAGGGGGTCGTGATCACTTCGTCGCCCGGACCGATGTCCAGGGCCTTCAGCGCGAGAATCAGGGCATCGGTCCCCGATGCACACCCGATCGCTTCCCGGGCGTCGCACGCGTGGGCGAACTCCTGTTCGAACCGGGTCACCTCGTCGCCGAGCACAAAGGCCTGGCTTTCAAACACGCGGTTCACCGCCGCCATCACCTCATCGCGGATGGCGTTGTGTTGCTCCGTCAGGTCGATCATCGGGACGGGAGCACTTGCTGCAGCGTGCAGCTTCTTCAACGGGATGATGGCCTCCGACATCATGCGACTCCTTCGCAAGTCCGATATTCCCGGTCCCTGATGTGACCTTCCTGGTCACTGCCCGCGAAAGCTAAGTCTCCGGTTTGAGCGATGTCAAGGTGAGAGTGTTCCGATCGGCAACCATCGCCAGTTGCCATCACAGACATCGCTGGTCGGCTCAGATGTTCCCATGCGAACGTTTCAGGCGGCCCGGCGACCCGTCCCGTCAGCAAGGCGCGGCCAGCGCGGAGGGGGTGCCGGTTCACACTGCTCGGCCAGCTCAAGCAGCTGCTGACGCAAAAACTCGGCGACTTCCTGCAGCACAGCGGCCGACAGACGTTGTGATTTCCACGGGGTCAGGTCGACCGGTTCCCCAAAGATCACATCGGCCGGCTGCGACACCAGAAACGCCTGCACCATCGACTCGCTGCGTGGAGCGTTGCGAATCCAGGCCGGGACGACCGGGACGTTCCCGCGAAGCGCCAGCCAGGCGGCGCCGGTATTGAACGGGAGCAGACCGTCACCTGGGTTCAGACGCCCTTCCGGAAAGATGCCGATGCGTCCTCCTTCCTGCAGGCGACGCAGGGCGACTTTGGCCGGCCCCATGTCGCGGCCGTTCCGACTGACAGGAATGGCGCGGGCCGTCTTCAGAAACCAGCCGATGACACCACCCAGTTCGCAGTATTCCGCGGCTGTCATGTACTCGATCGGTTCGACATCGTGGCCGTCCTGCTTACAGAACGTCGCGGTGTACACAAGCATCGGATCGACCGGGCTGCGATGATTGGAGTAGATGAGCACCCCGTCGCGCAGCGTGATCGGCGGCCGTCCGTGAACCCGTTGTCGAAACATGACGACGGTGTACAGCCGCATGAGTTGCGAGAGCGCCCACACTGACGGGGTCGATGCCCGGCGGACCTGAACCACGATCGCCGTTGCCGCCGTCAGCACGAGCAGGGCGATGATGAGCTGGGCACAGGTGTCCGGAGACATGTCGGCTTGAGGGCGATTGGGGCAAGTCAGCGGCGGGGTGGAAATGCCGGCAGGGGTCGCAGCCGATACACTGCTGTGCAGACTCGACCTGTTTGACCAGTCCGGCAGGGTAGCAACCGGCCCCACCTCTTCGAAGACCAGTTGTCACATGCCCCAGTTGCACGGCGTGCCGATTGACGACACGTTCGCCGAGGCGTTCACCGTCGTCGGAACGCGGCTGGTGATCACTGCCGAGTCGATGGAGTGGGCCCGGATTGCTGCAACGGCGGCGACAGGATACGCGACCAGCGTCATCAGTTGTGATGCCGAGGCCGGCATCGAACGCGAGCTCGATCGCGACGAGACGCCCGATGGCCGCCCGGGAGTGGCAATCCTCCTGTTTTCATTCAACAGGGATGGACTGACCAAAGCCGTGCAGGGGCGTGTCGGACAATGTGTCCTGACCTGCGCGACGACGGCGGTCTTCGATGGTCTGGGAGACGTAGCAACCGATCAGATCCCCCTCGGGGCCGCACTCCGCTACTTCGGCGACGGATGGCAGATCTCGAAACGTCTGGGGACGCGCCGCCTGTGGCGGATTCCTGTCATGGATGGCGAGTTTGTCTCGGACGACCGGGTCGGAATCGTCAAGGGGGTCGGGGGAGGCAACCTCCTGTTGTGCGGGCGAACTCAGGCTGACGCGCTCGCTGCGGCCCGGACGGCAGTGCGGGCGATGCGGGAGGTTCGTGAAACGATCCTGCCGTTCCCGGGGGGGATCGTCCGCAGCGGGAGCAAGGTCGGATCAAAGTACTCCTCTCTGAAGGCCAGCACGAACGACGCCTGGTGTCCCACGTTGCGCGGGAACGTTCGTTCAGAGCTTCCGCCCGACTGCCAGGCCGTTTACGAGATCGTTGTCGACGGGTTGTCGTTCGCGGCCGTTCAGCAGTCGCTGCAGGTCGGCCTGCACGCCGCGGTGCGCTCCCCGGGACTGATCCATGTCAGTGCCGGTAACTCCGGCGGGAAGCTCGGCAAGCATCACTTCCATCTCAGGGATTTGCTGGACGATCCCGGCACCTAGCGCGTGCTGCGGGAAATCCCTCGGCAGCTGTCGATCCACGCAAGATGTGCCCGTCTTGCAGTCGCCTGAGTGCAACTGGTTCATCGGCGACCGCTGGTTGTTCGACGCGCGGCCACCCCCGGTCTTCAGGTCGGTGTGTGAGCATCCACCCTGCTGGCTGTCAGGCCGACAAGTGCTCGCAATTTCTGCGTAGAAATGGCGAAACATCGCAGGAGTTTCGTCAAAGCCGGCCTTTGGCATGGCACTTGCCCGTTCCTTCCCTCGCGAAGGTGACCAACGAAGCCTCACCCTTGAAGACAGACCCCGAGTCAGACAGCGTTGCGGAGGACAAAATGCTGAACCAGATCACGCTCGCCGATATTCTTCGCTCCAAGAGCCGGTATCCGGTGCG
>CAZUXX010000085.1:0-9787 GCA_964624215.1 uncultured Planctomycetaceae bacterium | reverse complement strand
TCGATCCCGTCGAACTTCTGGCCGTTCACCTCTGCCGACGCGGTGAGTTCCAGCATCCGCTCCAGACTGATGGGAGGGTTGTCTGTCCCTTCTTCCTTGCCCACGAGCCCGGGCCACATCGCGTTATGCAGTTTGGGAGAGGTATGGGACATCCGGAATTCTCACCTGCAATCGTTGGAAAAAACCACCAGTGCCACAACGGCCTCGGCGCGAGCGAAACGACAGGCCGCGATGATGACTCATCGAGGAAAGGGGCTCAAGCCTCCAATGAATGCCAGGGGTCCGCCAACCGCCGGCTCGGCGTCCGCTGCCACGCTGCTCGCTGGCCCCGGCCAAAAGCGCGATTCGGCCACGACTTGAATCGACCGGAGCGCCTGCAACAGTTATCGTGACAGTTCCAATTCAACTTCAGCACCGTCACCAAGCATGGCCGGCTTCCACTGGGGGAATGCGTTCGACGCCTTTCGCGACCTGGAGCGCGAGGTAGACCGTTTGCTGTCCTCAGTCGGCCGCGGGCTGGAGGGCATCCGCTTTGGCCGCCCCTTTCCGCCTGTCAATATCTACGATCTCGACACCGAGTTCCTGCTGACAGCGGAACTGCCAGGCACCAAAGCTGAAGACTTCGACCTGAGCGTCGTCAACGGCGCACTCGTCATCAAGGGCCGGCGAACGGCAGAAGATGGCATCGCCGAAGAGCGGTATCGCCGCAACGAGCGGCCACGCGGAGAATGGGAGCGGACCATCCCGCTACCCGACCGCGTGCGGCATGAGGACATCCGGGCTGAGCTGCGTCACGGGGTTCTGCGCCTGCACCTGCCGAAGGCGGCCTCCTCGCAGCCACGCCAGATCCCGGTGCAGGAGAGTTAAGCCAGCGATGAACGAGGAGACCTCCCGGGGCAGCCAGCCCGAAAAGGCAGACACACCGGCTCCCGGTGCGCCGCGCAGCGGATCCTCACGTTGGCTGAGGACTCCCCCCATCGACATTTACGAAACCGAGGACGGCCTCATGCTGCGGGCCGATCTCCCCGGCGTCACGCCCGAATCCCTCGAGCTGCAGGTCCAGGACAACAAGCTCACCCTGTTCGGGCGCGTCGAGTCCGAATTGCCGGATGACTCCCGGCTCGTCCACCAGGAATACCATGTCGGCGATTTCCTGCGGTCGTTTATCCTGAGCGCCGACCTCGATCACGACCGGATCTCGGCCCGGCTGAGTGACGGCGTCTTGCAGCTCAATCTTCCCCGGTCGGAACAGACCCGACCTCGCAAGATTCACGTGCAAACGGATTAGCGGCTGCGACGCACACAGCCCCACACCGGCGGTGAATCGTCCCGGTCCTCTCCGCGATTCCCCCGACTCGTCCCCTCACGAAACGGATTTCTGGCATGGCGAGCCCAACGCCGCTACTGGCGATCGACGGACTCAAGACCTGGTTCCGGACCGACGAAGGCGTTGTCCGCGCGGTCGACGGGATCTCGCTCACACTGCAGCCCGGACACACCCTGGGCCTGGTGGGCGAATCGGGCTCCGGCAAATCAGTCACCTCACTCTCGGTGATGAAGCTGCTTCCCGAGCGAACAGCCGAGATCGTCGCCGGGTCGATCTCTTACCTCGGGCGGGACATCGTCAAACTCTCGCCTCGCGAGATGACACGCATCCGCGGCGACGAGATCTCCATGATCTTTCAGGAACCCGGGACGTCCCTCAACCCCGTCTACAAGGTCGGGGCCCAGGTGATGGAGGCGATCCGGCTGCACAACGACGTCACGAAGGCCGAAGCCCGCGACCGCACCATCCGCCTGTTCGAGGAAGTCGGCATCCCGGAACCCGAGCGGCGGATCGACAGCTACCCCCATGAAATGTCCGGGGGACAGAAACAGCGCGTCATGATTGCCATGGCGCTGGCCTGTAACCCCAACCTGCTGATTGCCGACGAGCCCACGACCGCGCTCGATGTGACCATCCAGAAGCAGATTCTCGACCTCATGCGCAAGCTCCGCGACGAGCGGGGAATGGCCATTCTGTTCATCACGCACGATCTCGGAGTGATCGCCGAGATCGCCGACGAAGTGGCTGTCATGTTCCGCGGACGTATCGTCGAGCACGACACCGTCGAGAACATCTTTTCCCGGCCACAGCATCCCTACACCAAGGGCCTGCTGGAATGCCGACCGCGTCTCGATACCCCCTATCGCCGTTTGCCGACTGTTTCTGACTTCATGACGGCGACCGTCCTCCCCGATGGCGGCTACGACATCATCGAACGGCCGATGACGCAGGACCGCCTCCGGGAACTCCAGACCGCCGGACGGGGCCGGCTCCTGCATCCCAAACCCGTGCTCGAAACGCTGGGGCACCCGTGGGAGAAAACTCCCAAAGCCGACGATGCCGCGGCCGTTCCCGATTCTCAGGCACCGCTGCTTTCGGTGCGGGATCTGAAGGTGTACTACCCCATCCGCAAGGGAATCTTCCGCACGATTCAAGGGCACGTCCATGCGGTCGATGGCATCAGCTTTGATGTCTATCGGGGGCAGACCCTCGGGCTCGTCGGCGAATCCGGATGCGGCAAGACGACGACCGGCCGCGCCATCATGCGGCTGACTCCCATCACGGGCGGAGTCGTCGAGTTCGACGGGACCGATATCGTCGGCCTGAGTGGCGCCGACCTGTTCCGCTGGCGCTCCCGGCTGCAGATCATCTTCCAGGATCCGTACGCCTCGCTGAACCCCCGGATGACTGTCGAGTCCATGCTCGTCGAGCCGATGGCCGTCCACCAGATCGGTGACTCGCCCGCCGATCGCCGCCACCGGGCGGCCGAACTCCTGCGGGAAGTCGGGTTGGAACCAATGCACCTGCGACGCTACCCACACGAGTTCTCCGGTGGTCAGCGCCAGCGGCTCTCAATCGCCCGCGCGCTGGCCGTCAACCCGGAGTTCATCATCTGCGACGAATCCGTCTCGGCGCTCGATGTCTCGGTCCAGGCCCAGGTGCTCAACCTGCTGAAATCGCTCCAGGAAGAACGCGGCCTGACCTACATCTTCATCAGTCACGACCTGAGCGTCGTGAAGTTCATGAGCGACATGATGGCCGTCATGAACGAGGGAAAGATCGTCGAATTCGGCCCCTCGGAAGCGATCTACGCCGACCCCCGCGAGGAATACACTCGCAAACTCATCGCGGCGATCCCCGACGACTCTCTCGAAGGCATCCGACAGCGGCAGAAGCAAAGGCGAACCCGTGCCCAGCAGCGTGCAGCCGCCGACGAAGGCAGCACGTGACCGGCCCGCCTTTCGCTTCATCCGGGTCCGCGGTCATCCCTCTGTCGGGTCGGGGACGAGACCGGCTGCATGCGCAGGGACAAACGGCGCCGGTGCCGACGCGGCAATGCGAACCCAGACGGGGTGCCCCTCGTAGACCGCCTCGATCGCGATATGCGGACCAACGTCGTCCTGCTCACCCAGCGAGGTTCCCTGCCATGCCATCTCGCGCACGTCGTCGAACAGCGAGGGAACATTCAGCAGCGACAGAAAAAACGGTGTGTCGATGCGCTCGCCATCCCGGGGACCACCCACAATCTCCACCGGGCCCACAAACAGGGTGACCTCCCACTGCCCCTCGGCGAAGCAGTAGTGGCAGCCGAACTCGGGCTCTGCCCCGATCGGCACGATCTCATTCGCCAGGCGCTGGGCGAGAGTCGCCAGCCATCGGGGTGCGGAACTCATCCTGCTTCACTCCAAGCGTACGTATGCGTGACTCGATATCCCCAACATGCCTGGCCTCGACTCCGGCGCATGGCGGTAGACCGGGCAGGGAACGAACCTTCCCTTGCGACCCGAATCCGCACACAACGTGCCCGTGTCGGCTGTTTCGCTGTCACGATTTCTGTTCCACTTGTCACGCCCGCCGAATCCGGCACACTCCAGCAATCGCAACTCCTTGCAACGCTGCCGCTTCCGGCCTACATGTGACTTCGCTGCGTGCGGTCGGCGAGCGCGGCACCTGCTTTGCCCGGTTCAGAATGAAAAACGCACCGTGTCAACCGTGGTGAACACGCGCTTCAAAACCCGAACAACCCGCAGAGTCGCTTTCCGATCACTCGGTCTGGACACAGGCCACCTCGCACTTCAAGCTGATTCGTACCCGCCCCGGTCGTGCGATGCGGGCCGCTGACTTTTCACGAGAACTTCGATGCTGATGCGATTGCTTCTCTGCTGCCTTTCGCTGCCGCTCGTCTGTGGACTCTGCGGTTGCTCCGGTGACGATGCCGGCGCCGCTCCGCCGCCGAAGTCCCGGCCTTCGCTGGTCCGCGTTGGCCATGTCACGTACGAGGAAGTCCGCCCCTTGACCTCCGCCGTCGGAACCATCGTTGCCGTGCGCAGCAGCGTTGTTGCCTCCGGAGCCGATGGGAAGGTCGACCAGTTGCTCGTCCGCGAAGGAGAGATCGTCGAAGAGCACCAGCCCCTGTCAGTCCTCAACATGGTGACAACCGATCTCGAACTCGACGAGGCGCGGGCCCTGCTACAGGAACGCGAACAGGCCTTTGCCGAAGCGCAGACCTCGCGACCCGAGGAGATCGACGAAGCCGCTGCCAAGATGGAAGCCGCGGAAATCACGATGAGGATCGCGCGTGATCGCTTCCAGCGGATCAGCCAGCTGACTCGCGGCGGGGCCGCCGCCGAAGACACCTACGACGAGGCCCGCGAACGCTTCGAAGCTGCCGAACAACTTTATGCCGCTGCCAAGGCAGCACATCGCCTCGTCAGTTCCGGACCGCGACTCGAAGCGCGTCTGCAGGCGCAGGCTCGCCGCGATGCACAGAAACTCCACGTCGAATACCTCGAAGCCGAGAAGGAAAAGCGGACTACCCGCGCCCCCTTCCGGGGAATCGTCGTCGCCGAACATACCGAAGCCGGGCAATGGCTCGCCAAGGCCGACCCGGTCGTGACAGTCGCCGACCTCCTGGATGAGGTTTACGTCATCGCCAATGTCGACCAGGCAGATCTGCGAAACATCCAGTTGGGAGCGTCCGTCGATGTCGAGGTCGACGGGGTCGACCCCCGCGAATGGAAAGGGACCGTCCACTCCTTTATCCCTCGCAGCAAGTGGGAAACGGGATCCCGCACGTTTCCGGTCAAGGTCTCCATCAAGAACCGCCTCGCCGAAGTCGACGGAGAGCAAAAGCCTCTGCTCAACGAGGGAATGCTCGCCCGGGTCCGCTTCTACGGACCTCCGAAGCAGGCGCTCCTCGTCCCCAAGAATTCTCTCGTCCGTTCAGAAACCGGAACACGGCTGTACGCCGTCGTTCCCGGAGAGCAGCCCGGCACGGGCAAGGCACGACTGGTGATGGTCGAAGAGCGGCGCGGCTACGACGATCGCGTCGAAGTCAGAGCCCTCGATCTCCAGCCGGGCGAACAGGTCGTCACCGAGGGAGCAGAACGACTCACACCATTTACCGACATCCTGATCGTCGACGACGCACCGGCCAGCAGTCCCGGGACAACCGCCGGCGGTCCGGCAGAAGATCAAACGGCAGGCTCAGACAATCCGGCCGATGCGGGGACAACGTCCCCGGCCGAGGGACCGCCATCAGATTGAAGCGTCTGCAAAAAGTGAGGATCCACGCCAGCCACTACCGGATTCGCGTGCTGGATCCTCCCGCAATCGTAGAGACAAACTGTCGTCGATACGTTGCGATGTGCTCACCTAGAGCGACAACAAGCTCCCGCAATCCGGGCCCGTGGCAGATCAGCAGGCAGACATCAGCAACGAAGACCCGGCGAGACTACGAGTGATATGTCTCTTCGTCGACCTGTTCATCACCAACGGGCTCGGGCGAGTGCTTGCGAATCGCCTGAAGCGCATCATAAATCTCGTGGCGATGAATCGTGACTTCCTTCGGGGCATCAATCCCCAGGCGGACCTTGTCCCCACGGATATCGACGACCGTGACCACGATGCGATCATCGATCACGATGCTCTCATTGCGTTTTCGGGACAGGACCAGCATCACAGGCTCTCCGCACCACCGCGTTTGGGATTCCAGGTTCAGCGGGTCGCGTCGCGGCGGTGTTCGTTTCATGATACGAGGGGGGTGGAGAGCGTCAACTCCCTACTGTCAAGCCATTGACAGGAAATCATTCGGGTATTCCGGAGATTCCGGCACCCCCGCACCGCCGCCTTTACTCACCACAAACATAACTTATTTCCCCACAACTCGTTACAACACAAGGAACGACACGGACCCCGCAACTCACCGGATTCGGGAACAACTGACAGAAGTTTCGTTTTTGCCATTTTTCTAAACGCTCACCCGTCTCTGCCCTGACGTCGGGAGGCTCTCTGACCCCGGATCGCCTATGTTGAACCGATCTCCACACGGGGCAGAGCAACATCCATGACTGACATTCCGGCCCCCCCTGAGACTATCGGCCCCTACCGCATCGACCGGGAACTCGGGTCCGGCGGCATGGGGACCGTCTATGTGGGAACACACCAGGAGACCGGGCAGGTCGCTGCGGTCAAGGTGCTCTCCGCCGCTCTCGCACGCGAACCCGGACTCGTCGCGCGGTTCGAACGCGAGATTGATGCCCTGCGGACCCTGTCGAGCCCGTACATCGTCACCCTCTACGAAAGTGGCACCGATCAACAGACCTGTTACTACGCCATGGAACTCGTCGACGGCGAATCTCTCGTCGATCGACTCGAGCGCGAAAAGCGGCTGCCGTGGCGGGAGGTGATTGACCTCGGGATCCAGATCTGCCGGGCCCTCAAGGCGGCCCACAATGCCGGCGTAATTCACCGCGACCTGAAGCCGTCCAACCTGATGCTGACCTCCGACGGTCAGATCAAACTGGCCGACTTCGGCGTCGCCCAGGTGTTCGCCGGCAACCGGCTCACCGCCACGGGAGGCATCATCGGGACGGCAGAATACATGTCCCCCGAACAGGCACAGGGAAAACGGGCCACCAAACAGAGCGATCTCTATTCGCTCGGAGCAGTCCTGTACGCCATGCTCACCGGCCGTCCGCCGTTTCGCGGGCGATCGCAGGTCGAAATCGCCCATCAGCATCAATACGGAAGGTTCGACAGCCCGCGATGCTTCGTCCCCGAAATCCCTCGCTGGCTCGATGAGCTCGTCTGCCACTGCCTCGAAAAGCAGCCTGAGAACCGTCCCCCGGACGCCTACGTCCTCGAGCGGCGACTCGCTGAAATCCCGAAGAAGGTCGACCTGGCAGCCAGCGAAGACCGTCCCTCGCAAGTCGATCTCTCGGCGGACACCGTCGCCACCGGGAACCCCGCCGTCGCCGACATCGGGGGAACCTTCGTCCGCGATCTGATGCGGGCGGATCTCGAACGCGAAAAAGAAGACCGCTTCATCGGCAACCTGTTCGACAATCTCTGGGTGCTGGTCTCCCTGCTCATCCTGTTGGTCGCTGTCACGATCTGGATGTTCCGCACGCGGGCCCCCGATCCCCAGGAACTCTACGACAGCGGCGTCGCACTGATGAACAGCGACAACCGCGCGGACTGGCTCAAGGCTGACCGCGAAATGTTCCAGCCCCTCCGCGAACTCGACAGCGAGCTCTGGTCGTCGCGGATCGCCGAGTACGAACCCCGCATTGCACTCGCACGGGTCGAACGGGAACTCAAACAGCTCAGTCGGCGTGTCTCGGCCCCCGACGCCGAATCGAGCGAACCACTCCGCGTCCTGGAACGGGCAGCCGCGGAACTCCGACGCGGAGAGGTCGAACGGGCCCGCGCCAAACTGACGGCACTCGGCACTCTTCTCGCCAGCTCCGACAATCACGAGGCCGAACGGCGCGTCCTCCTCGAGATTCTCGAACAACTCCCCCCGCCCGCTCCGCGCTCGCCCGGCCCCGAAGACGCCGCGATGGAACGCGCACAACGTCTGGCCGACAGCGGCCGCATCACCGAGGCACGCAAGATCTGGTCCGCCATCATTATGCTGTACAGTGAGGATCCGCTGCGGACCAACCTGGTCGAACAGGCCCGGACCCGGCTCAGCCAGTCAGCCGATTCCTCGCAACCGGAACATTAGACCGCGTGCAGCAAACATGGTAAGAGGCCGTCGGCTTCATCCCGAACCGCCGCAGGCAATCCGCCCTCCAGACGCCGCCCCCGATCTCCCGAACGATCCAATGGACCTGAAAGACTACATCCGCACTGTGCCTGATTTTCCCAAACCGGGAATCCTGTTTCGCGACATCACTCCGTTGCTCTCTCATCCGGCAGCCTTTCGCGAATGTGTCCGTCGGCTGGCCGATCCGTTCCGCGATCGCGACATCTCCGTGATCGCCGCAGCCGAAGCCCGAGGTTTCATCTTCGCTGCTCCACTCGCCCTTGAACTCAATGCGGCATTCGTCCCGGTGCGCAAGCCCGGAAAACTCCCCTTCGATACCCACGCCTTCCATTACGAGCTCGAGTACGGTACCGACACTCTCGAGATTCACCGGGACGCCTACCGCGAAGGAGACCGGGTCCTGCTGGTCGACGACCTGCTCGCCACAGGAGGAACGATGCGGGCCTGCGCCAATCTCGCAGTCGCGTCGGGTGCCAAAGTGGTGGCGTGCGCCTTCGTGATCGAACTCGCCGCCTTGCGAGGTCGCGACGCGCTCGCCCCCGAAGAAGTCTTCAGTCTGCTGACCTACGACGACTGACACACGATCACCACAATCCGGCCCGCCGGCGGACGATCAGTTCGGCCCCCGCCCAGCCCAGCAGCAGAAACAGAATCAGCCCCCGATCCCAGATATAGTCCAACTGGGGCGGAGTCAGCATCGACAGATGATGCCGCGTCAGCCGGTGATGGAGTTCGTCCACGTCGTCGAGATCGAACATCTCGCCACCGGAGTGCTCGGCAAGCATCGCCAGTGCGAGGAAGTTCGACGACGTTTGCAGACGTTCCAGATTGACCTCATAGACGTTGAGCTTCTTCTCGATCCTCGAAGGAGACATGCCCGGCGCCTGCAACACGACGGTATGAACCCCGAGTTCCTCCGGACGCAGTTCAGCGCGATAGCGGGGAGTCTGCCCGGGCAACTCCTTGAGCGCAATACCGACCGTCTGCCCCTCGGGGCCGGTCAGTTCCAGCCGGGGCTGCGCTCCCGTCGGAGGCGCCTGCCGATAGGCGACATCGACCGTCAACTCATCTCCCCGCCGCAGACTCGTGCGACTCAGATTGAGGGCGACTTGCTGTCCCGGTGAAAAGTCCCCACCCAGCGCCAGCCAGCGAATCAGGTTCGACCAGAAGACATCATAAAATCCCCGGAGGTCCTCGTTCTCCGGGGGCAGCAGGCTCCACCGCCACAGCCCTTCCCCATGAATCGCCACCACCTGGCCGCGGCCGTAATTCATGCGGGTGATGGCGGGCAGATTGGCCCCGCCCGGCCCCGCAGTCCCCTCGGCCCGGGCGATCACCAGAGAACCGCTTTTCTCGCGACCCACCCGCGCCATCAGTTCAAACCCGGGGAGTCGTTCAAGCGCCTCGGCCGGATTGACATTCATCTTCGTCGCCGACAGCCAGGCCGTCGTTCGCCCCGTGGGTGTCAGCCTCAGGGAAAGATCCTGCAGCAGCCCCTCCCCCCCCTCAACCGGGGAAAGGATGTCGAGCACACTCGCCAGCCGGCTGCCGGCGGTCGTGTTCCGGCTCCACGCCGGCCCCCGCGCAAACACGACCTGACCGCCACCAGACTCAACGTACTTCACAAGGGCTCTGGCCGAATCGATGTCGAGCAGGTTCTGGACATCCTTCCCCAGCACAATCACGTC
>CAZUXX010000084.1:0-9831 GCA_964624215.1 uncultured Planctomycetaceae bacterium | reverse complement strand
GTCGGGACGCATACGCAGACTGTTCCGCAGCAGGTCTCGCTGAGAGACGAGCCCTTTCCCCTCCACGTTCGGAACCCGCGTCTCCAGACCGACAACATCGGCCTGTTGTAGTTGCAGCTCGGCAGTTTCCTCAATCGTGACAACACGCTCATTCGGCGGAATGAAGCGGCTGAGGTTGTTCAACAGCGTCGTCTTCCCGGCACCCGTACCGCCCGAGAGCAGGACATTCATCCGACCCTTCACCACAGCGATCAGGAACTCGGCCATCTCGGGGGCGAGTGTTCCCAGCCGGATCATGTCCTCGAAACGCACGACGTTCGTCTTGAAGCGCCGAATCGACAACGTCGGGCCACGCAACGCCAGTGGCGGAATCACCGCATGCAATCGGGAGCCGTCCGGAAGCTTCGCATCCACCATCGGTGAGACTTCGTCGATTCGACGACCCGCCTGACCCACCAGACGCTGGATG
This sequence comes from uncultured Planctomycetaceae bacterium, assembly GCA_964624215.1. Classification (GTDB taxonomy): domain Bacteria; phylum Planctomycetota; class Planctomycetia; order Planctomycetales; family Planctomycetaceae; genus CAZUXX01. The sequence goes on along the minus strand of CAZUXX010000084.1, from coordinate 9,362 downwards.
AACTGCAACAGATGCTCGTCGTTGGCAAACTTGACGTCCGTCAACTGCAGCAGCCCGTTCCGCTCGACGAACACGGCATCCGCTCCATTCACCAGCACGTCGCTCACATCCGGATCGTTCATCAGATCCTGCAGCGGACCAAAGCCATAAATCTCATTCAGAAGCTCCCGCACCATCTGTTCACGATCCTGGGCCGGCAGACCCAGATCGCTCTGCTGACAGAGATGGGTCGCCAGGGCTTCCAGCTGCGACTGGAACTCCTCCTCGCCCAGCTCGCCCGCCTTCGACATGTCGATGGCATCAACCATCTGCCGGTGCAGCCGGTTCTTCAACAACTGGAAGTGGCGACGCGATTCGGTTTCGTAAGACTGCGAGACCATGTGTCCGGTACCTCCGGTCCGCTGCACACCAACGTGCAGACGAGCAGGATCAACGTGTAAGCGAAATTCGAAAAACGTAAGTCAGCCCGTCGTCGCCGGCCCGTACCGGCAGTTCGGGATCAATCACGGCAGAACGTGTCGCAACGACAGCCGGTTGAAGCACGTACACCGCCCGGCCACGAGCGTCAGACTCAATCGCCATCAGCCGTGCCGCAGCAACCCGCGAAATGCGAACGCGTCCGCCGGTCTCCGGCGAGGGACTGTCGTACAACAGCACAATCCGCTTCTGACCGATCAGTCCCGGAAGCTGCTCCTCGAAGAGCGGGTCCACCTCCGTCGTCGCGTTCAGTTCGAAAGGCTGATCGATCCACACTTGGCCTCCCAGGCCTTCCAGATGCTCTTCGGTCCATCCGCGTTCGAGCTGTGTGAGCAGTTCCTCCGGCGCCAGTCCGGTCCCGACATCGATCAGACAACGGTTGGCCTTGCTCTCCGGACCGTCCCCCTCCGCAGCGATCAGCCGCAACTCCGAAAGTCCATCCGGCTCCGCAACCACCTTCCGCGAAATCTCATCGAACCGGTACTCATCCGGACCCTGCCCCTGTTCCACCTGCAAGACCCAGGTGTCACTCCGCTTTCCCGAATGGTCCACCTCCAGCACGGCCAGGGGCCACGCAGGAACCGCACCTCCGGTCGGAGGCCGCAGTGCAACGACCCGATCATCAAGGCCTGCTTCGACCAGCACCTTCGCTTTCGCCAGTGAGCGACCGGAAACTTCCGCGAATAACCGCGCCACCGGATTCCCGACGCCGCGCGACTGCTGCGCCACCACCGCGATATGGGTCGGCAGGTAGTCCGTTTCCATGAACAGCGCCTCACCCGTCAGCGGGTTTTCACTGAGATGACCCAGCCGGAGATCGCGCTCCGCTTCAAGCTGCACCGGTCGCCCCGCAATCCGGTTCAGAGCAGCCGTTTCGATTGCCCGGTCACGGGCGGCAATCGCCAGCACCTCCTCATCAACTGCGGGATTGAGCCGCTCGTCACCTGCCAGCCGCGCCGCTCCCGCCAGAGCTGCCGCTTCGGCGGCGGTTGTCAGTTCGCTCCGGGCCGCATCAAGCCACAGGCGATCCAGCACGAGAGCCAGACAGGCTCCCGCCGCCAGAATCGCCGCAGCGATCACCGGAACGAGCGATCCCCGTCGGATTCGTCGGCGTCGGTGGACCGTCGCGGAAAACATGGGACAGATGGAGTTCGAGGATTCAGAGACCCAAAGGGCACACCGCCACATTCAGTGACGCCGGGCATTAATCAGCAGTGACACCGCTCCGCGGAGGCCGCCCTTGCGCGACGGCGTTGTCATCCACAAAGCGCGATCCTGCTTAGTGAATCACAAGGAGGCGCTTCGCACGGGACGACCATGCGCTGCCGTCGGTCCCCGCAGATCAGGTGCTCCACGCAGCGGACGTCCCGGTGCCGTCGGAGCCCCGTTGGCACCATCACCGGGTGCGTCCGACCCGCTCCGGTCGTTCATTTCGTTCGGAGCAAGATCGCGAACATCGATCCCGGGCCCACTGTCGTCACGAACCCACGGAGTTCCATCCTGGCGGAAGCGAATGATGCTGCGACGCGGGCCGCTGAAGTGTTCGATCTGAATCGGCTCCTCCGGCTCCTCCGGCGGCGCCAGCCCCAGAATTTCTTCAAGGTACGCCCGATCTGCATCGGCCACGGCAATGCCACCATCACCCGGGCCGGCCGCCGTGTACACCAGGGTCAGCGCCCCCTTGGCGTTGGCCAGCAGCACGATGTTGGCCTGCTCCGGTGTCAGTTCCAGTGTGACCGTGTTGGCCCGGTCAATCCGCGAGCCACGGGTCCGATTGATGGACAACACCTTGACCCCTTTGACAAGTGTCATCGTCATTCCCCCGCGCATCGCGGGAACACTGTCGCCCGACGGAGTGAAGTGCACATCCACGTACGCACCCGGCTGCACCAGCCCGTCCACGACGTCCGCCCCGGCACCCACCGTCAGCGACACCGCCCGCATCCCCACCGCCAGATCAATCGGCGGAAGCTCACCGGGCGGATACAGCAGCGTTGTGTCGATCGGCGTCGCTGCCGAAATCTTCTCCCGCACGATCCGCCCCACGAGAATCGTCTTGCTGCGGGCAAATGTCGGCGAGGCCTTCCCGTAGTACGGTCCCTGGGCCAGATGGGCATCGGTGATCACCGTACCGGGCTCAAGATCCGAAACAGCCATCGGATACAGCCGCCGCTCGGGGGGCGGAGGTTCTTCCTGGGCGAGCATGTTCTTGGCGACATACGCCACCACCAGCCCGCCGACAATCAGCAGCAGAATGACAGTAAGCGTGGCAGGGGTCAGGGCTTTCACAGCTCTACTCCACACGAAGGGATCAGTCAGTGTCTTGGGGGCAGACTTGTACGCTTGTTATTCGCGAACCATCCGCGTTGTCGAAATCAGATCGCTTCCCTGCAGCGAGAAGCCGATCGGCCACAGCAGGTCCGGGGCGGCGGCAGCCATCGGTACACGCACCTCCACCAGCACCGGGTCGCCCGTGAACTCGCCCGGATCAACCTGCACTTCCGCGCGAGCTCGCATCCGCGGAGACAGCGTCGCCAGCACCTCCTCCTCGATGTCCACGATCGTCGCTCCCGGAAGTATGGCTCTCCGCGCTCCGCTGCGGCTGGCGTCAACCACCTCTCCGCGGGCAAAGAACAGCAACGAAAACTCAAACAGCCCGAGAATCAGCGTCAGCACGATCGGCAGAACCAGCACCAGTTCCATGCTGAGGGTCCCCGAACGGCGGGATCGCGACGGCGTCAGTGTGCGAATGCGTACCATGTCGTTGGCCCCCGGTCTGCTAGTTGTCCGCCTGCGTTGCAGCCGCAGGAGAAACCGCCTTCCCCCGAACGGGGTTGTCGAGCGTCGGAATCTTCCAGGCGACAACCATCCAGGTCGCCAGAGCGACCGGAACGGCAAACGGAAGAACGCGTCGCTCACGTTTCTCCGCCACTGTCTCGGACGGCAGCGGTGCCTTGTTGCGAATCTCCTTGGCCGACAGCTTGCCCGTCGCCAGGTACCGCCGCTTGGTCGACTTCAAACCATGGGTCACGATGTTGAACACCACCACCCCCACGGTCAGAGCCAGCACCAGGAACGTGCTCGTCGCCAGAACGAGCAGCGTCAGACGGAAGCCCAGCCACACGCTCAAGGCACCCATCAGCTTCACATCACCCCCTCCGCCGCCGCCAATCAGCCACAGCACGAACAGGATTCCGAAGCCGACGAGAAAACCCAGCGCCGCATCACCCAGCCCGGCCAGCCCCCGGTCCGCGATCTGGTAGACCCAGCCCGCAAAGAACACAGGCAGCGTGAGCTTGTTCGGGATCCGGCGGAACCTCAGGTCCCACGCGGCAGCAATGGTGGTAAAGACAGTTGCGACGACGACCAGCAGTGCCGCGCCCCAGGAAAGGTCAAACATCCCACATACCCTGAAGGAAGATTTCAATTCCAGTCTGTGTCGAAAACCTAACACACGTTTCCGGAACAAGCCGTCTGTGTTGCCAAACCGTTACACTTCTCGCCGAACGCCCCTCTAACCGCGACGACTGTTTCGGTTGGCAGGTATGTGGCGTTTGAGCAACACCACGCATTGCCCGCTTGCCGGACCGCTGCCACCCGCACAACCGGTTCAATCGTTCGGCGTGTCATCCGACGCCCCCGGACGTCCCGCAAACACAACCGCTGCATTCCCCACCACCACTCGATTGCGTCATTCCGGCGACTCGCCATCATGCGTCACATGCAGTGGGTACTGGCGCGATTCCAGCTGAAGCAACGCGGGACAACCGTCGGACGTGAGCTGCGCGGAGCCGTCGCCACGTTCCTCACCATGGCCTACATCCTCGCGGCGAACCCCGCGATCCTGAGTGCAGCCGGCATCCCGGTTCAGCCGGCCATCGCCTGCACCGCCCTCGCCGCCGGCATCTGCTGCCTGCTGATGGGCTTCGTCGGCAACTTCCCTCTGGCCCTCGCCAGCGGGATGGGGCTCAACGCACTCATCGCATTCGAACTCACCGCCCGCACCGGTTCGTGGCAGGTGGCAATGGGACTCGTCGTCCTCGACGGAATCCTGATCCTCATCCTCGTTCTGTGCGGGGCACGCGAGGCAATGATCCACGCGATCCCCGCCGACCTGCGGAGGGCCATCGCCGCCGGAATCGGACTGTTCATCGCACTGCTCGGTGCCGCCAATGCCGGACTCATCGAGCAGTTCCCTCAGCCAGGCCCACTCCTCAAGGCCGGGTCCTTCGCACAGCCGCACACGATCGTCTCCGTCATCGGACTTGTCGTCACGGCGGCGCTGATGATTCGCCGGGTTCCCGGCGCCCTCATCCTCGGGATCGCCATCAGCACAGTCGCGGCCATCGCCAAAGACGCAATTCTCGGAACGTCTCACGTTGTCACCGACGTTCCCGAATTCGTCGCCGTCCCGTCGTTCGAGATCGCCTTCCAGGCAAAGCCGCTGGAAGCGCTCCGCCTGGCCTACATCCCGCTGCTGCTGGCACTCATGCTCGTCGACTTCTTCGACACCCTCGGCAGCGTCACTGCCCTCGCGGAGCAGGCGGGACTGGCAGACGCCGAGGGACGCGTCCCGGGACTCAGACGCATTCTCGTGGTCGATTCCCTGAGTGCGTCGATCGGAGGACTTCTCGGCGTCAGCTCGGTAACCAGCTACATCGAATCGGCTGCTGGTGTCGCCGAAGGAGCACGCACCGGCCTGCACTCCGTCTTCGTCGGACTGATGTTCCTCGCCGCCATCTTCCTCGCACCGGTCGTGGCGATCGTCCCTGCCGCCGCGACCGCTCCCGCCCTGATCCTCGTCGGCTTTCTGATGTGCGAAAGTCTCCGCGGGATATCGTTCACCTCACTGCCGACCGGCATCCCCGCCTTCCTCATCATTCTGCTCATCCCGCTGACAAGCTCCATCGCCCACGGAATCGGCGTCGGCTTCGTCTGCTTCGTGATCCTCAAACTGACGGCCGGCCGCGCACGCGACATCCATCCATTAATGGCAGCCACCGCCGCCCTGTTCGTGGCCTACTTCGCCACCGGACTGTAACTCGCCCGCAACCGGGGCTCCCGCACCGACCTCTCTCGCATCTCGCACTGCCGCAATCGCATTTTCTGCGCATCAGCTGGGCAACGACGCACTTCACACTGGCAGCAGTTTCACCCGTCGCGCCGCATTCTCACTTCTGAAATGCTTGTGAAAAATCGCGGTCATCTGCACGAATTCACGCGAAACCGCGGGAATTGATTGCTAAGCACACGCCGCTGCGGCACACACGCCGCAAACTCCTATTCAATTCCGCTTGTGGCTCAGCGGTTGCTCTCGAACGAGCCGGGGACCGCGACAACTGAAACGCTCCTCAGTGCGTCGCACACAGACTTCTCGGTTCGCCTCGGCACCTCCTTTGCAATGCTGCGTTGCACACAAGGCGAGAAGTCAACGCCTGGCGATTGGGGCCTCCCGATCGCCGATTCCGGAGTTTCCTGATGACAACCTTGCCAGACCTCCTCGATGTGCCGCTGATCCTCGAAACGATCCTCTGCTTCGCCGTGATCGCGTCTCTCTACGGCTGGCAATAAGCCACAGCGCATCACTCGCAGGGTGACTCGGCACCGCACCGGGGCATCGAGTCCTTCACGAGTCTCCTCCCGGCCCACCGTGCGCGCTCCGCTGCACGAGTGTCATGGCCGCCATGCGGCCGCTTCGTTCTCGAAAGGAATGTGTGTGATGATTGGTTCGCGTCGTGGATTTACGCTGATCGAACTGCTCGTGGTGATTGCCATCATCGCGATCCTTGTGGCCCTGCTGTTGCCCGCCGTACAGCAGGTGCGCGAAGCCGCTCGCAGAACCCAGTGCCAGGACAACCTCCACAACCTCGGGATCGCCCTGCATTCCTACGAGGGAGCACACAAGGTCTTCCCGTACTCGGTCTCTCACAGCGGAATGATCACCAGCGGCAGCGCGAAGCATGAAACGGTGCTGAATCATCGCGGCTGGCTGATGGTGCTCCCCTTCATCGAACAGTCCGCACTCTACGACCGGTTCGATTTCGCTCTCGCCGCCGGCCACCGCGCCGTCAACGGAGGGACACTCCCGCACGATCTCAAACCCGGAGACCCCGGCAACGCAAACGACACTGTCGTCACGCAAATCGTCGAAGTCTTCATGTGCCCTTCAGACGACGGGCCAACCCACTACTCCAGCGCCACAAACGACTCCTACTCGATCGCTCCGGGATCCACGACCGAGTTGGGAGCCTTCACCAATTACGACTTCAGCACGCGGCACTCCAGCTCCTCAGCTGTCCAGTGGAACCTGGATTCCATGTCGACTCGGCCCCTGTTCGGGTTCGACGCCTCCGCCCGCATGCGCGACATGTCCGACGGAACCAGCAACGTGGCGATGGTCTGCGAGACCACCCGCTGGGTCTATGACGGCGTCGGGCAGACGTGGGGCTACGCCAAGCATGTCGGCCACGGAGTCAACCTGAATCACCCCTACGGGATCAACTTCTGGAAGTGCTGTGGCTTTGACGCCACTCCCTTCGCCCGGCCGGACTACAGCCCCGGACGCCTGGGCACCTGGTCGGCAGTCGGCAGTTTGCACCCCGGCGGAGCCCACGTCGTTCTCGGCGATGGCAAGGTCGTGTTCCTCAGCGAACGCATGGACGCCACCGTTCGCGGTCGGCTGAGCATGATCGCCGACGGTCAGCCGGTCGGCTCCTACTGAACCTCATCGCCTCGGCCCCCTCACCCAAGTCACCAGCCCCTCCGATCTGAATCAACGTCACGAAGAAAGATCATCCCATGCACCCGAAGCTGTTCAGCACCGCGTCTCTCCTCTACCTGTTCACTGTCGGTTGCGGGAGCGATGCCGACGTCGAACTCCTCGAAGTCGCACCCGTCTCCGGCTCTGTCCGCATCGATGGTCATCCGGCCCAGGGTGTCGCCCTCAACTTCATTCCGCTCGGAGCGACCAGAGGCACCGGCGGATTCGCAACGTCGCAGCCCGATGGACAATTCACCGCCATCTCGCACGACGGACGCGAAGGACTCCCGCCCGGCGAGTACCAGGTGCTTCTGAGCCAGTGGCGGATGCCCGACGGCAGCCCGATCCCCGAGGACACCACCGCCGCAGACGCCGGGGCTGTCAACCGCCTGCCAGAGATCTACAGCAGCCCGGGCGACTCGCCACAGACAGTCCAGGTCATGGCTGGCGTCAATGCTCCAGTTACTCTCGAGGTCAAATCGGCGAAGCCGGGCAGATCTCTGGCCCGTCGCTAATACCCGGGAAACCCTCGTGAGCCGCGCCCGGCGACTTCGGCCGTCGGGTTGCGGCTTCTTTGCATTGTGCAGCAAAGTCTCACGGGCGCACGGCCTGGATCACCAGCTCAGACAGGCCCTGGCCGCCCGGCCTCTCCCCTTTCCAATGGCTTGGGCCCCCAGGGTCGGGTACGATGCAGGATGCACTGTCGCATGCCGATGTGTTGATGCATCTCGCCTGATGTCTTCCCGCCCTGGTCAGTCTGATGTCCCGTTTCACTTTTGCGTCCTGCGTCCTGGCCTGCCTGACGCTGCTGGCTGGCAACGGCATCCCGGGAGGCGCAATGGCCACGAGCGCTGCGGCATCGGAAAAGTCGCCCGATGTCGTTCGCTTCAACCGCGACATCCGGCCGCTCCTCTCGGCCAAATGCTTTGCCTGTCACGGCCCGGACTATGCCCGTCGCGAGGCAGACCTGCGGCTCGATACCGAAGAAGGGCTCCGGCAGGCGTTCGCCGATTCCCTCGACGAAAGCGAAGCCTGGCAGCGAATCACGTCCGACTCTCCCGAAACGGTGATGCCGCCACCTGGTTCCCGCAAGGAACTCACACCCGAAGAGATCGACACGATCAAACGCTGGATCGAACAGGGAGCGACATGGGAAGGGCACTGGTCCTTCATCCCCCCGACGCAGCCCGAAGTGCCACAGGTCTTTCACCGGGAGCAGATCAACAACCCGATCGATGCCTTCATCCTCAGCCAACTCGAATCGCAGGGGCTGACGCTCAGTGAGCAGGCCGATCGGGAAGTCCTGCTGCGACGCGTGACCTTCGATCTCACCGGTCTGCCTCCGACGATCGACGAGATCGATGCCTTCCTCAATGACGACTCCCCCGACGCCTACGAAAAGGTGGTGGACCGATTGCTGAACTCTCCGCACTTCGGAGAACGCATGGCCGTCAACTGGATGGACGCCGCCCGCTACGGCGATACGAGCGTCTTCCACGCTGATGGGCCTCGTGACATGTGGCCCTGGCGCGATTGGGTCATTGAGGCCTACAACTCCAATAAGCCATTCGACGAATTCACCGTCGAACAGCTCGCCGGCGATCTGCTTCCCGATGCCACCACCGAACAGAAGCTGGCCAGCGGCTTCCTCCGCAACAATGCGACCACCGACGAAGGGGGAGCGATCGCCGAAGAGTTCCGCGTCGAATATGCCGTCGACCGCGTCAAAACCGTCTCAATGGTGTGGCTCGGCCTCAGCATGGAATGCGCACAATGCCATAACCACAAGTACGACCCGTTCACCCAGACCGACTACTACCGGTTCTATGCGTACTTCAATCAAGCCGCCGATCCCGGGATGCAGACCCGCCGCGGCAACCAGACCCCGGTCGTCGACCTGTACGATCACGAGAATCTGCAGTTGGCCGAGAGTCTCAGACCCCACGTCGCCACCCTCCGGCAACAGCGGGACGAGCGTGCCGTCGCTGCACAGGCCGACTTCGAACACTGGCTCGCCTCCGCGTCGGAGAACGCCGGGAAGGAGCCCATCGTTCCCCGGGACATGCTCGTCCATGCGATCCTCGACGAGACAGCAGGACGCCGCGTCCCCAATCTCGCAACAGCC
>CAZUXX010000083.1:3007-9854 GCA_964624215.1 uncultured Planctomycetaceae bacterium | reverse complement strand
CTATTTCGACGGTCTCGAAATCTTGCGCGGACACCTGAGCCGGTGCCTCGGGCAGAAGCGTCAGCAAAAACAGGGTGGCCAGTGCAATGCGCGCCATGATGTCTTCCCGGAATCAGTGGTCTCCGTTCAGCCTGCCTCCACGGCGGGGCAGGCCGCAGCGCGCACTGTAACTGCTCACAGCGAACGGCACGACCGATGATTCGATTTCAGGACGATGCGATGTCGACCCCGGAGGAGGAACACGCAATCACCCCCGTTACGGCGTCTCGGCCGCCAGAGCGTCCCGCGGATTGTCCAGCCGCGCCTGGGTCTGGTCGAGAAGCACCTTGAACTCGGGCTTCCCGCTGTACGCCTGCAGGATCGCTCGCCACCGCTCACGTGCCGCGACCGCCTTCCCCTCGCGATACAGACGGTCCGCCCGCTCGATCTCGCTCCGCACGAAGTTGATCGGATCCTGCTCGCTGTCGAGGCTGCGGTAAATCTCCTGCACCCGTCGTCGGGCCAGCGTGACGTAAGGCTTCAGCTTCGGCTTGTCTTCGAGCAGAATCTGCATCGCCTCATAGCGGGACAGGGCCGTCAGCCGGTCCCCCTCGTTCTCGAATCGTCGCGCATCGAGATACAGACGCTCCCCTTCATTATCGGGAGATACGTTCGGGCGCATCTCCAGATTGGCCAACCGCCGCTGGGCACGGATGACGGCAATCTCATCCAGCCACTCGCGGGCCTCGCTCGCGTGAGCACTCTCGGGAAACCGCTCCAGAAACCGCACCACATCATCTTCCGATCCCGTGACGTGGGTGCTGTCCCCCGACGCCATCTGCCTCTTGAGCCGGCTGTACATCGCCGCCTCACTCTCCGGCCACAGACCCCACACGATCAGCCCGATGACCGCACTCAGGCACAGCCCCAGAAACCACAGCGATTCGTACCACGGAGTGTACGTGACTTCCTTCTTTTTCCGCTTCTTCTTGCGCTTCTTCCCCAGCGCCTCCGCCAGCTCGGGATCCGGCGCCAGACGGGTCACCGCCGCATCGCCCGCCCCCGTGGCGGCAGCTACGCTCGCCCGGCGGTGTGCCTTCTCCCGAACCTCCTCGAGCATCACCTGCACCGCAAGTGCATCAAACGGACGCTCCTCAGGATCCTTCTCCAGCATCTGCAGGATCAGCCGGTCCAACCAGATCGGCACATCCATGTTGAACTCGCGCGTCGATGGAGGCTCCTCCTCCAGATGCTTGAACAACAGCTCCGGAGGCGAGTCCGACTCGAACGGCGTGCGGCCGGTCACCAGCTGAAACAGCACACAGCCCAGAGAATACAGATCGGTCCGCCGCGTGACCGGCACCTTGCCCGTGATCTGCTCCGGGGCCATGTACGCCATCGTGCCGACCGTCTTCCCCGCCGCCGTCAGGGCCGTACTCTGCGTGTCTCGCGCGATTCCGAAATCGCTCAGCTTGAGCGTCCCGTCCTTCGCGATCAGCAGATTCGCCGGCTTCAGATCACGATGAATCACCCCCGCATTGTGCGCATGCTCCAGCGCCTTCGCGATCTGGATTCCGTACTCCAGAGCCTGCTCCCAGCTGAGCCGGCCCTGCTGCCGCAACAGCTCATCAAGCGAACCTCCGCTCAGCAGTTCCATCGCATAGAACCGCTGCGACCCGGTCGTGCTCCCCCCGTAATACTTGATGATGTGCGGGTGCTTGAGCTTCTTGAGAATGTCCATCTCCCGCTCAAACCGCTGCGCAATCTGCTTGTCAGCCGACAAGTCCGGAGCCAGAACTTTCACCGCGACCTTCTGTCCTCCCTTGAGGTAGGTCGCCTTGTACACGATCCCCATCCCCCCAACGCCGAGCTTACCCTCAAGTTGAAAGGGGCCGATGCGCCGGTTTTCGGTGGAATCTGTCATGGCTTGAGTAGTGCAGGAGAGTGCGAGTGTCGCCAAACCGCAAACCCGGTTCAATGGTCGACGATCCTTTGCACACCAGCACTCCACCACACCCGCTGGTGGCCGAAACGAAGAACCCCGCTTCGCGACCGCGGGAATTCTCCCTCCAGTGGACAGACACGGCACTCCGGGGTTCCTAGACTGACAAACCGGAGTATTTGATCTCCCCGGGAGAATTCGGGGGCGGCTTGCAGGGAGGTGCCGCGACAGACTGGCCAGACCTGCCATGCGGCAACGGCAGCGGACAATCGCGATCCTCAGCATGGCCGTGCTGCTGATCAGCAGCATCGGCGTGCGAGTTCCCACAGCCGACGATGGCTCGCGGAACGTGCGGGCACCCGGCTGCCGCTGTTCGGTCGAACGGGCGCTCAGCGGTCGCTGCTGCTGCTCAGCGAAGACCCGCTCCTGCTGCAGCGGCCAAAGCGAGCCGGCAAAGGCACTCGCCAGCTCAAGGAACTGCTGCTCGTCAGACCCACAGTCCGCCGAATCGTCTGGCACCGCGGCGACCTCCTGCGATCTCCACGAAGAGAACGCCTCCGCCCCTCAGTTGCTCGCGTGCTCCTGTACTCCCGAAGCTCCGGAAGGCTGGGTCGTCTCCCTCGATCCCCGTCTGCCACCGGAATTCACTGAACTGCCATCGTGCCGGCTCGCTCACGGCTGGCTCCCTGCGGCGACTTCCAGAAACGCGTTCTGGGAACAGTGCCCGGACGCTCCGCCTCCCAGGTGCTCAGGCTGCTGACCTGCCTCAGCCATCGTGCATGGCCTGTGCTTCCCGCTTCGGCCCGTGGCATCGCGCGCCGGACCGGAACCACAGCAGTGCCCGTGCCTCTCTGAATCGTGTTCAACGAGCGCATCGCGCCGCCGGCGGCATCATCCCGCAGCGGTGCAGGCCGTTGACTGCTCTCTGAACCGAACACCTGTGTCGGAGACATCGCCCGATCGAGCGCTGCGTTCGCTCGGAAGCCCGGGCGATCTCGTTCGCATCCCGCGATCGATCTCCCGCAGCACCACCTGGGGACATCATGACTCTCACAAGAACGAGACCCGGTTTCACTCTGATCGAATTGCTGGTCGTTATTTCCATCATTGCCATCCTCGTCTCACTCCTGCTGCCCGCCGTTCAGCAGGTGCGCGAGGCGGCACGAAAATCCCAGTGCCAGGACCACCTCCACAACCTTGTCATCGCAGTCCACAATTACGAAGGGGCACACCGCGTCTTCCCTCCCGGGACGCTCGGCTTCCCCTGGGTCTTCTCGGCTCAGGCCCAGTTGCTCCCCTTCATTGAGCAGGCGGGGCTTCAGAACCTGCTCAACTTCAACGTCCCGCCACTCACCTTCAACGGTGCGTACCCCGAAGGGGCCAACAACGAAGAGGCCGCCAGAAACCAGCTCAACATCTATCTCTGTCCCAGCGATGCCGAAAGCGTCCCCACCTCTCCCTTTGGTGCGATCAGCTATCCCGCCTGCGCCGGATCCGGAACCATCAACAACGGCTCCTCAACCGCCGCCGACGGACTGATCTTCGCCCGCTCCAGCGTGCGGTTTGCCGACGTGACCGACGGAACTTCCAACACCGCACTCTTCAGTGAAAGTGTCCTCGGGGACGGGGTCGACGCGGTTCCCGCATCAGCCCACGAGCAGGTCCGACGAACGATCGAACTCCCCGGAGCAACGGCAACGACTCCCGCCAACTGCAACGGGGCAACCACCTGGTCGGGACAACGGAGCGCCAAGTGGATCAACGGCCACTACGCCGACACCCTGTACAACCACTACTACGGACCCAACTCGGCCATGCCTGATTGCAACAACGGACACCACAGCACCGCGCTGACGGCCGCCCGCAGTATGCATCCCGGTGGAGTTCAGCTCGGCCTGGCGGATGGGAAAGTCCGCTTCGTCAGCGAGAACATCAACCTCGAGACCTGGCGGGCCCTCTCCACGCGTGCAGATGGAGAAGTCGTCGGAGCCTACTGACGAGCCCCGGTCGACCGTGATTTGCACCCGCGATTGCGAACGCCTCGGTTCAGTCCCCTGTCGCCGGACGATGCTCCATGGCAGGGGACGCAGGCCCCGCTTCTCGTGGCGCATCGTACAGGATCTCCAGCCCCTCCCGGCGTCGGAGCGGTGCCCGCCCGCGCAATAGCGCCCTGATCGCAATCCAGATCAGTCGCGGAGTCGAAAACAGACGCAGCTTGCGGGCTGATGTGATCACAGGCTCCTTCAACAAAACGAACTCACCCTTCCGCCGCAGGGCGACCGAGAGAAACCGCTCTTCGGCCGCCAGATACTGTTCGTCAAATCCACCCACCTCGTTGAACACCTCGCGGCGGCAGAAAATGAAACATCCCGCCGCCCAGCCGCAGACCCGCTGCCACAGAAAGCAGAACGTCGCCGCCATCGAGCGCTGAAACCACGACGTATCCGGGTCCAGTTGAACCCACGCCCCTCCTCCCGCCACTCCCGCCGACAGGGCATGCACTGCTGCCGACAGCGTCTCGAAGGGCAGCAGCGTATCCGCATCCAGAAACACAAGGAATTCTCCCAGGGCCTCACGTGCCCCGGCATTCCGAACCGCACCGATGTTGTGCAGCGCGACGTCGATCAGTCGGGCACCCCCCTCCAGAGCGATCTCCCGGGTGCGATCGATCGAGGCGTCATTGACGACAATGATCTCGAACGATTCCCCCGTCGCTTCCGACGCGGCACGGATCGAGTCCAGCGTCTGGCCCAGCACGGCTTCTTCATCCCGGGCCGGTATCACAAACGAAAGCCGCGGCAGACCGACCGTCATCGGTAACACCCCGGGGCCTGCGAACGACAGCTCTCACTCATCGACAGTCACCATCCGGTCTTCAGGATCCGTCGTCAGAATCAGTCCGCGAAAGTGAACCTCCTGCGGAACCTTGTTCGAATGCAGTTGCAGTCCGATCGGACCCTTCTGCACCAGTTCGGGCTGCGGGTCACTCCAGTCCGCAACGAGCTTCCCGTTGATCGCGAACCGGATGCGGTGACCCGTCGCGAGAATCTCCATGCGGTTCCAGTCATGCTGTCGACCCGCCTGGCGGGCGACACCATCCTCATCCCGATAGATGCTGTTTCTCCGGTACAGATCCCAGAACCCGTATCCCGTGGGAAACATCACCAGGTGTCCCATGTAACTGTACGGATCCCCCTCCTTTTCCACCGGCGTTCCCCACAGCGCGACGCCCGTATGCATTTCGCTTTCGACGAGCTTCCCTTCGAAGATCAGCCGGAACTCCCGGTAGGACTTCTCCGTCAGCAGATAGGTGCTCACCTTCGGGGCGTTCTCTTCCCCGTTTTTGCCGACAATGACGCCATTCCGAACTGACCAGTACTCCGTCCGGCCCTTCCAGCCTTCGAGAGACTCACCGTCAAAAAGTCGTTGAACGCTCTGTCGCTCCTTCTCCGAAAGCCTGTCAATCTGCTGCTCGCTCCATCCCGGTTCCTCCCCCTGTGTGGACGGACTGCCAGGCCCCGCCAGGAGGATTGTCGTCAGCACAATCACGCACGTTCTGAGCAGGCATGGCATCGAAGTCTCCGCTGCAATCCGTGGGTCGACCAGAGAGTCCCGACAGCGTACGCCAGACTCTCGGAACCGCATAGCCCGACCCCCTCAACTCTCGAATCGTCCTGCAAATCCATCAATGCTGATGCCAACCTGGGCAAGACACCGCTTCGCAATCGCCGCCATCTCGTCCCGGTAACTCAGCGAAAGCGCCTCGGGATCGACCGCGGCAATGGCGGCGGGAAGCAGCGTGCGACCAGTCCGACTCCCGTCGGACGAACCGTCCCCGCCGACAAAGTGATCGATCACGACAGCATCGGCACACTCCGCGATTCTCTCGAAGAACACGAGCGGATTTGCAATCGGCAGAAGGGGAGCCACCGTGACGACAGTCCGCACCCCGGCAGCCCGCAGTGCCGCAGCCGCGGCAAAACGTCTCTCGACCGGACTCGCCGGCGGCGGCAGTCCCGGAAGGCGATCCCGGTCCGACTCAATCGACAGGTGAACCCGCAGGCGGC
Source organism: uncultured Planctomycetaceae bacterium (assembly GCA_964624215.1). Lineage (GTDB taxonomy): Bacteria > Planctomycetota > Planctomycetia > Planctomycetales > Planctomycetaceae > CAZUXX01. The sequence goes on along the minus strand of CAZUXX010000083.1, from coordinate 3,866 downwards.
ACCGCTCCGACAATCGTTGGATCTGCGGAATCGCTCGCGTCACCAGATGCGTGTGCGTCTGCAGCACAAGTTCGTCCGGGGGCCGCTCAAGCATCGCCTCCAGCAGCGACGAGGTCACCCGGTACCGCGTCTCCTGCGGCAAAAACGGGTCCGTCGAACTCGAACAGAAGATCGAAAACTCGCGGCCGCGGCGATGCGCCCAGCGGGCTTCTCCCCCGGCATTCGCCAGGTACGACTCCGCCGCATTCGTCCGGACCTCGAGAAAACTCCCCCACGTTCGGCCGCGGAGGACATGTCCGTTGTGCCGGACGTAGCACCCCACGCCACACAGCGATTGGCCAAAGCTGCAGCCACGATACGGCTGCAGCGAATGGGTCGTCACCGTCCGCAGGTAGCCTGTCGTCCGCGTCAGAATGTTGCCAATGGTAGTCTCGGTGACGTTCACGGCAGCCCGGAGCCGATCGGCCCCGTCAGGGAATCAGCGAGTCATCGCCCGCCCGCTTGAACTCCAGCAGCCGCGAATTATACGCCGCGATCACATCCTTGTGACGCAGTGTGCCCAGCAGTCGCGTCCGATCGACCGCGTCAACAACCGGCAATTCATCAATCGCTACCGACGTAAACGCCCGCACGACGGTGTTCAGATCATCCTCCGGTGTCACCGAAACCACCTTCGAATTCATGACATCACCGGCGACAGCCACCTGCCAGATCGTCTCGTCATACAGATAGTGTCGCACGTCGTCGCTGGAGAAGATCCCGATCAGCCGGTCCTGCGCATCCACCACCGGGAAATAGTGCTGCCGCGTCTCCGCCAGAATGTGCACGATGTCTTCCAGAGACGTCTGCTCGGGGATCT
>CAZUXX010000083.1:0-2997 GCA_964624215.1 uncultured Planctomycetaceae bacterium | reverse complement strand
ATTGGGCTGGAACACATCCTTCACCCGGATACCTTCCAGCACATCGACGATGAAGTCGCCACGGTGAGCCGGCGACTCCAGCCGGCTGGGAACCTGCTTCTCATACAACTGCCAGCGGTTCCCCAGCACAAAACAGAGCGTCGACACCCACATCGTCGGCAGCAGCAGTTCGTAGCTCCCCGTCAGTTCCGAAACCATGATGATCGTCGAGAACGGCGCATTTGCCGAGCCGGAGAAAAATCCGGCCATACCGACAATCGCAAAGGCCTCCGGCTGGATCAAATCCGGCCAGACTCGCTCGAACACCAGGCCCACCGCGCCGCCGATGCAACCTCCAATCACCATCGACGGTCCGAACACACCTCCCGACCCGCCCGACGAGATCGTCAGCGCCGTCGTCACGATCTTCACCAGAGCCACAGTCAAAAGCAGTGGAATTCCCAGCGTCTGTGTTTGTGTCAGGGCATCACCCAGTGTGCCGTAACCGGTCGCCAGGACGCCCAGCACCCGCCGGTCCCCGGGGAAGGCAAACGTGTATAGCAACACCCCGATCAAACCGGCGAGTGCCGCTCCCAGGGCCGGACGCAGCACCTTTGGCACCGGCAACCGCTCAAAGAGCCGGTGCGTCCCGTAGAACACCTTGATATTCAGAACCGCCACCGCCGTGACGATCACCGCCAGACCCGCATACGGCAGGAATTCGACCGGCGTGTGAAACTGCAGATCGAGGCGACCGAACAGGGGCCCGTAGGCCTCGCCATTCCCCAGCAGCCATTCCGTCAGGAGCCGGTACACGCTGTAACTGACAATCGACGCAGTCGCTGCCGGAATGATCACGTCCGCTTCGAGGTCCGGCCCGCAGTAGAGAATCTCGGCGGCGAACAGGGCGCCGGCGAGTGGAGCACGAAAAATCGCGCCGACCCCCGCTCCCATGCCGGCCGCAAGCAGGATCCTCCGGTCCCGGGCGGTGAACTTTAATGTAGTCGCCAGATACGACCCGAAACCGGCCCCGATCTGGGCAATCGGTCCCTCACGGCCACCGCTCCCGCCGGTCCCCAGCGTGATCGCCGAAGCCAGCGTCTTGATGATCGGCACCTGCGAGCGAATCAGGCCCCGCTTGTTATGAAATGCGTCAATGGCTGCATCGGTCCCATGCCCGTGGGCCTCGGGGGCAAAGGTGTATACCAGCCATCCCGACACCAGTCCCCCCACCGCCATCACCGCAACGATCGACCACGGGGTGAGCGGCAGCGATGTGTGCTCATAGAGCGTGTACTCGCCTGCGGCTTCCCCCGGATAAAAGCCGCTCAGCCGGATCAGCGTCTGGGAACTGACCACCTGTCCGAGGAACTGAAAGACGATCCCCCCGATGCCGGCGATCACGCCGACAGTGGCAGACAGCAGCGCCCACTTTCCCGAAACTCGCCAGTCGAGAATGGGGGACAATCGCAATCGATAGGACACGGCGCAGGCAGACCAGCTGAGTTTCGGCCAGCAGAACTGGCGGGGCAGGGTACACCGCACTCCCGCGATTGAGAAGGAGTCGGTGCCCCGTCCTCAACGTCTTTGAAACGACGCCCCCCGGCTGCTCCTGTGTCCGTCACGTGCCCATCCCCCAAGCTGGTCATTCACCACCAGGGACTCACAGACTGTCGAGATCCCACTCGAACGTGCTCCCCTTCGCTTCGACCTCCGCTGTGATCGTCGTCTTGTCGACCGTCGCGAACTTCTCGGGCAGCGTTTGCTGATCCTTTGCCGCCTGCTCCAATGCTGCCGGATCATTCGACTCGGGCACCGCTGTCCCGGCGGTCACCGTCACCTTGTGCGATCCGACCACAGCGCCATCCCCGGTCTCGTACGTCGTCAGGGTGAATGCTCCCTGGGCATCCGTGGTCCCCGTTGCAACGCGTCCACCTTCCCCCTGCGGGTAAAAGATCACGTTCGCATCGGCGACAGGCTTGCCACCCTGTTTGATCGTCCCCTTGAACCGGCGCCGTCTGGGCGCGCTCGGGAGCATTGCCGCAACCAGCCAAAAACAGGCAAACACAAAGCAGTGTGCGAATCACAGTCATCGGAGTCTGTTCGGAGTGCGGGAGAGCGCGCCGCCTCATGGCAGCGTCGGCGATGAAACAGGCCGGAGGGCCACGGGCGACCACTCCGGCACCACCTCGGAATCAATCGGGGACCCTTAAGGAACCTGGGCCGATTCCTTGCCGTTAATCGTCGCCAGCGCTCGATACGTCGTAATATCGATATTCTCGCTGACAAACGTCACCTTCCCGTCCAGTGCAGAAAACTGGACCCCTCCCGGGTGCAGGCTGGCAAAGGAATAGTTATTCGGCCAGTCCCCCGGATTATTGATATTCACGTAATGGTTCGGAGGGATCGCACACGTCGCTGTGGTGTGATTGAAATAGGCCCACGAGGTGTGACTGCACAGGCCCGGCAGGGCCTCGCCGATCACCAAAGTATTGCTCGTGCCGTCCAGCACATCCCGTTCACGAGTGACATACGAGCCGTAGCCGGTGTCGCGGCAGATAAACCCGTTCCCCCGGTCCAGGCCATTATTATTGTTCGCATAGCGACCATTCGCCGAGACAACAGGCTGGAATATCCCCCACGCCCAGTTGCTCCCCGCAACTGCCTTGTAGCTGTTGAGAGCCCATTCACCTCCAATATTGGTGCGGCCGGCAAGAACCCCGCTTTCTGCCGTCGTATCGGAGGGACACAAATACACCGGCACCACTGTCTGAAACGCTGCCTGGTTCCCGGTATGATCGAGATTGAAGTCGATCGAATCATACAGAGGCTTGTGCTCCACATACGGGAGCAGCCCCGTCAGCCACGTGAAGCACTTCTCGGCCGTGGTGTATGGATGCGTCCCGTCTGCCGCCCGACCGTAGTTGATCGGGTACGTCTTCGCATTGATTTCATAATCGTGCAAAGCCACTACCAGGTTATGCAGATGGTCCTGGCACTGGCTCTTGCGGGCAGCTT
>CAZUXX010000082.1:7659-9865 GCA_964624215.1 uncultured Planctomycetaceae bacterium | reverse complement strand
ATCGCGGGTTATGTCCGCGAGGGGGCCGATGCGTACCTGTGGCGGCAATACCGCGTGGTTACGATCTTCTTCATTGTGGTGTGCGCGCTACTGGTGGTGGTTGCCTTCGGTTTTGGTGCCCAGTCGAAGGTGGTTCCGTTTGCGTTTCTGAGCGGGGGATTCTTTTCTGCGCTGGCGGGGTGGTTCGGGATGAAGACCGCAACTGCGGCCAGTTCCCGCACGACGCAAGCCTGCAAGAAATCGCTCAACGGCGGATTGCAGGTTTCGTTCCGCAGTGGCGCGGTGATGGGGCTGACCGTGGTGGGTCTGGGCCTGATCGACATCTGTCTGTGGTTTGCGGCCCTGTACTGGGGTGCCTCGCTGTTCGGGGTCGACTTCAGTCTGGAAGAGATCACGGTGACGATGCTTTGCTTCGGGATGGGGGCCAGTTCGCAGGCCTTGTTTGCCCGTGTGGGAGGGGGCATTTTCACCAAGGCAGCCGATGTGGGAGCGGATCTCGTCGGCAAGGTGGAGGCGGGGATTCCGGAAGATGATCCCCGCAATCCGGCCACGATTGCAGACAACGTGGGGGACAACGTCGGTGATGTCGCAGGCATGGGAGCGGACCTGTACGAGTCGTACTGCGGCTCGATTCTGGCTTCTGCGGCACTGGGCGTGGCTGCCTACGCCGGCCACGAACGGATGCAGATGATGATGCTTCTGCTGCCGATGGTGCTTGCGGGTCTTGGGATCGGGCTCTCCATTATGGGGATTTACCTGGTGCGGACGCGGGAAGATGCGACGCAGGAGAATCTGCTGAAGGCTCTGGGCCGCGGGATCAACAGCAGCAGTCTTGGCGTGGCGATTGTCGCGGCCCTGCTGGTGTGGCTGATGCTCGTTGTCCCCTCGAACGGGATGGCGGACGAGCTGGAAGCGGCGGGACTTCGACACGGTACGGAACTGTTCGGGGTGTTCGCGGCGATCGTGGTGGGGCTGTTTTCGGGTGTCATTATCGGCTGGTGGACCGAGTATTCGACGAGCGATGTCTATGCTCCAACCCGCCGGATTGCCGACCAGGCGGTGACCGGCCCGGCGACGGTCATCATCGCCGGGGTGGCCGAGGGGTTTTACAGCGTGTGGGTGCCGATCGTCGTGATCGGGGTGGCGATCCTGCTGGCGTTCGGCGCGTGTACCGGATTCGATTTCGCTGATCCGCGGTTGTTCGCGATGGGCCTGTACGGAGTGGCCATCGCCGCAGTCGGTATGCTCAGTACGCTGGGGATCACGCTGGCAACGGACGCCTACGGTCCGATTGCGGACAATGCGGGTGGCAACGCAGAGATGTCGAAGCAGGATCCGCAGGTCAGACAGCGGACGGATGCGCTGGACAGTCTGGGCAACACAACGGCGGCAACCGGCAAGGGCTTCGCGATCGGATCGGCGGCGCTGACGGCACTGGCGCTGCTGGCTGCGTATGTGGAAGAGGTGCGTGTGGGATTTGACCGATGGGCACATGCGGCGACGGATGTGCCCCTCAGCGAAGATGGGAGTCAGTCGCATGCCCGAATCGTGAGCCCGGGTGTCCTTGCGGTGCAGCTTTCTGCGGACGCCCGGCGGAGTCTGTACCCCGATGAGCATCTCGCGGAAAACTATCAGCCACGCAATGAAGCATTTCTGGTGTTTCCGCCACTGACCGCTTCACAGAAGGATCGTGTCGCCGGGCTGGTGGGTCGGGACTCGGAAGTGGGAGAGATACGGGAGATTGATCTGGAGTCGATGCGAAACGACGGGCTGCTGGTGTCGGTCCGCAAGGCATCGATGCCGGACTTTGTCCGCTACTACGATGTCTCAGTGATGAACCCGAAGGTTCTGGTGGGGATGTTTGTGGGAGTGATGCTGGCGTTCGTCTTCTGTGCGATGACGATGAAAGCGGTTGGCCGTGCGGCCGGCTCGATGGTCGAGGAGGTGCGGCGACAGTTCCGGGAGATCACGGGGATTATGGAGGGAACGGCCGAGCCGGATTACGCGTCGTGTGTCGATATCAGCACCGCTGCTGCCCAGCGGGAGATGGTGATTCCTGCGTGTCTGGGGCTGATCGTCCCGGTGGCCGTTGGACTGGTGCTGGGGGTCGGCGGCGTGATGGGGATGCTCGCCGGGGGCCTGACCGGGGGCTTTGCGGTGGCGATCATGATGGCCAACTCGGGCGGGGCGTGGGACAATGCGAAGA
>CAZUXX010000082.1:0-7639 GCA_964624215.1 uncultured Planctomycetaceae bacterium | reverse complement strand
GGCGATACCGTGGGGGACCCGTTCAAAGACACCTCCGGCCCGTCGCTGAACATTCTCATCAAGCTGATGAGTATGGTCTCGGTGGTGTTTGCCGGCCTGATTGTGCAGTACGCCTTGAACTTCTAGTGAGGGGGACTCTAATCGAATCTGGCTACGGCTGCGGCCGGGCCGCGTTCGGGCCCGGCCCCGCATCCTTCAACGAGAATCATGACTCTCGAGCAATCCGCGACCTCTCAACCGCCCCACGCTCCGCGTCCTGAAGCACGTGAGACTGCCATCCGTGCGGCCCGTGTGTGTGACCAGTACCGGGGGCAGCAGACAATTATCCTCGATCTGAGCGGAATCACTCCGCTGTTCGACTACTTCATCATCAGCACCGCCACCAACCGGCGACAGATGCATGCGATGGCCGATGAGGTCTCGAAGATGATGAAGGCGTCGGGATCGACACGTCTGGGAATTGAAGGATACGATACGAGTTCGTGGATTGTGGCCGATTTCGGCGACGTGGTCCTGCATGTGTTCACGCCTGAAACGCGTGCCCGCTACGAACTGGAACATCTCTGGGCCGACGCTCCCCGGATTGACTGGCAGAACGGCCAGGCCGACGGACAGCAGGGGACTCGCACCGACGAGAGGACCGACTCTGCGGAGGCCGTCGAGCAGGATGGCACCGATCGCACCCCCGCTGACTCAACTCCCGCTGACTGATTCGATGCGTCCTGAGCCTCCCCGCGACCTGTACCCGTGGTTTCTGACGGTGCAGGATGTCGACAACGAGTTTGGTGGCCGGCTGGACTGGCCGGCGTTCTTCGGCAGCGATCGTCCGGTCGAACTGGATGTCGGTTGCGGCCGGGGGCTGTTCCTGTTTAACGCCTCGACTTCGCGACCGGAGACGAACTTCCTGGGGATCGAGATCGATTACAAGGAAGGCCGGCGGGCGGCCCGACGGCTGTTCAAGCGGCAGCTGGACAACGCCCGGGTGCTCGGCGGTGACGTGAAGATTCCGCTGGGTCGCATGATCGAGCCGGGGAGCGTGCAGGCGGTGCACGTCTACTTCCCCGATCCGTGGTGGAAGCAGAAACACCGGAAGCGACGCGTGTTCAACGAGGAGTTCGTGGCGCTGGTGGCACGCGTGCTCAAGCCGGGGGGGACGCTGCACTCCTGGACGGATGTGGAAGAGTACTTCGGGGTGATCACAGAGACAGTGGCATCGAACCCGGCCTTCACTCCCCTGCCCCCTCCGGAGGAGGTGCAGCCGGAGCACGATATGGATTATCTCACGAGCTACGAGCGAAAGGCCCGCAAAGCGGGCACGCCAGTGCATCGCGCGGTCTGGCAGCGGAATGAGGAGTGACCCCCGGGCGGGCGCAGAAACTGGCGGTTGGCCGGCATTCCGGCTCTGCCATACTGGTTTGTCCAGATTGCCTGGCCGTTGCGAACGTTTCAGGCTGCTCTACAGCACGCATCGCTCCAGAAGGACCGGCCGGGATGTCGAAGTAATGCTGCGGGCAAGGATTGCACGCAGCCCCCCCGCAGCGGCATGCCGCTGCGGATGAGACCCTCAAGAGCATGGAGGCTCCACGGATGACGGACCAGCAGAATGAACTTCCGCGTCGCCGGCTTGGACGCGGTATCTCGGCCCTGCTTGGTGGATCTGCTCCCGCACATGAAGCGGTGGAGCATGACGGCAGCGATCTCCGCCATATTCCCGTCACGCAGATTGTTCGCAATCCCTGGCAACCACGGAAGGATTTCGACCAGGTCGCGCTGGCGGAGCTGTCTGCGAGTATTCGAGAGCACGGCGTGCTCCAGCCGTTGCTGGTTCGTGAGCTGGATGGGGGTTATCAGCTGATTGCCGGGGAACGGCGGTGGCTGGCGGCGCAGAAGGCGGGGCTGGACCAACTCCCCTGCCTTGTCGTCGATGTGATCGCAAGACGGCCTGCGAGTTTGCGCTGGAGGAGAACCTCAAGCGGAAGGATCTGTCGGATCTGGAGAAGGCCCGGGCCTTCAAGGATTATCTCGATGAGTTCCACTGCACCGTGGAGGAGCTTGCGCGGCAACTGAGCATGAGCCGCTCGGCCGTCAGCAATCTGATCCGGCTGCTCGATCTGACCGAGCCGGTACGAAATGCGCTTCAGGCCGGCAAGATCACGGCCGGGCATGCCCGGGCCCTGTTGCCGCTTGAGGCGGCAGACCAGCTCGCGCTTTGCGGCCGCATCCAGGCGGAAGGGCTTAACGTCCGCAAGACGGAAGAGGCGGTCAAGCAATTGCTCGGACGCAGCACGCCCCCGGCGCCGGTGGAAGCGGCCCAGGCGCCGGATGGACCGGGCGCGCAGCCTGCACCGAATGACGCCACGATGACGGCCCCGTCGGCGGAGCAGACTGGTGAAGCTCCTGCGCAGGTCGTCAGCGAACAGGAGGAGAGCGCTGGTCGTGAAGTGGCCGAGGCGGCGACGACGGACGGGGACGCTGCCGACGTTCTGCCGATGGCGTCGGGGAGCTCTGCCGAGGACTCCTTCATGACCAATCACGTCCGCGATCTGCAGGATCAGCTGCGTAATCTGTTGGCGACGTCCGTCGACATTCGATTGAAGTCGAAGGACTCCGGTCAGATCGTGATTCACTTTGCGAACGGAGAGCAGTTCGAGCGGATCATCGGTCTGATGCGGGAACGTGCCGCAGCCTGAGCTGGTGCCGGAATCGTCGCCGTCTGAATTGATGCGGCTGGATGGCCAAGGGAGGCGGAGTCTGGCGCTCCCCCCTCGACTCGGGCATGTCGGGTCGGTGGCTCTTAGCGCAGGCGCTTCAACTCGAACTGTTTGCCGGAGAGGGCCTGCCTGGCGAACTCGCCCCAGAAGGGAGTGGGTTCGTAGTCCCAGTCGGTGATCATGCGGGGGCTGGATTTGGGGTGGAGGTTCCAGCCGGTCCAGTTCAGGCGGTGTTTCTGGATGAAGCCGAGCATATCCGGCACCCAGGTGTAGGGGTCTTCCTGATCCTGGGCGGGGATGAAGTCCATTTTATTGATGTCGGCGCCGAGTTCGCCGACCAGCACCGGATGGGCAGCAGCGGTCTCGAGTACCCGATCGGCCCACCCGGTGTGCCAGTTGTAGGTGTGCCACGAGTACATGACGCCGTTGCCGTGAGGATCGTCGAGGGCGTAACCGCGGGTGATGCCTGAGAGGTCGTTGCACCAGAAGAGGCCTCCGGCGATGACGACGTTCTTCGCACCGGTTGAACGGACGGCGTCGACCAGTGCCTGCATGCCGACCGAGTCGAACCCCTGGTTTTCCTTTTTCTCTTGTTCCGAGAGGAATGCCGACTCATCGCGCTGGCCCGCGGTGCCGCTGCGAAGTCTTTCCAGAAATCAGCGTGTTGTTGTGTCGGCGCCCGAAAGCGATGCAGGTCGATAACGACATAGGCGCCGCGGTTGGCGGCGAGGGTAATAATCTGGTCGATAATCTCGCGGTAGCCGGCCCCGTCATCCTGCTGATAGGGACTGTCTCCGTACCAGAAGTTGTCCTTGATCGGTACGCGAACGCAGTTGGCGTTCCAGTCGTCGATGGCGACGACGACCGACTTGATGACCTGCTTGTCGAAGGGGAGTGTTTCCAGTCCGCCGGTGTTGACGCCCTGCAACCAGACCTCGTTGCCCTGGGGATCGTGGAGCCGGTTGGCAACGACCTGGAGCATGGGAGGCCAGGCGGCCCTGTCTGGATCTTCCGGTGGAACGTACCGGGCCTTCTCCTGTGCTGCCCGTTTCTCTGCTGCTGCGAGGAGAGGGGCCGGGTCGGTCGGTACCAGCGCCAGATCGTCGAGGTCGAATGTTCCCTGCTGCACGCGGAAGAGGCTCGGCATCACCACGACGGCCAGAGCGTCGTCAGGCACGAGAAACTGTCTGGTGCGTTCGACCCAGCCCTCTGTGTTCTTTTGCGTGTAGGGGGCCGACGGTTTCGAGGCGAGTTTCTTCCCGTCGATTCCCTGAAACTCGATCATGATACGGGCATCGAACCAGGGCGAGGAGCCGACTTTCAGGTCGCTGACCCGTTGTTTCCATCGCAACTCAAGGGCCCGGACGTCTTCAGGGAGATCGTAGGTCCGATAGACGAGCAGCATTTCGTCCGGTTTTTGTGCGGTGAGCCGCAGGAAGCGGTTGCCGTCTTCGGTCACCCATTGGGCACCGTCCTTGAGCCGTCCCCAGTGCCTGGGAATTTCTGCGGGTTTGCCATCCTCTTCGAAGTTGCCGTTGGGAATCAGCGAGCCGTTTGCTTCGAGAGTGGCGGCGGCCTTCTCCCGGCGGGTGCGGGCCCTGGCTGCGAGTTCTGCAGCGCGTTTGCGCGCGGCTTCTTCCTGTTCGCGGCGGATCGGTTCGGGATCGACCGGATGCATCACGATGTCGTCGACATCGAAGGTGCCCGCTTCGACCTGAAAGAGCGAGGGCATGAACTTCAGCCAGACGGCCCTCTCCGGGACGAGAAATCTGGTCTGTTTCTCAACCCAGCCGTCGGTGTCTTTGCGGGTTGCCGGTGCGGCGGGAGAGGGAGTCACTTTCTCCCGGTTGGCATCCAGGAATTCCATCATGATGCGGGCGTCGAACCAGCTCTGCTTTCCGAGCTTGAGGCCGGTCACCCTTTGACGCCAGGTGAGTTCGATCGCCTCGACCTCGTCCGGGAGGCGAATCTCCTGATAGAGCATCACCAGCTTTCCCGGCTCGGTGCTGGAGAGCCGCAGGAAGTGATTCCCCTGCTCTTCGAGCCAGGCTCCGCCTGGCCTCACACGGGCCCAGCCATCCGGCCAGCCGTCGGAGTCGGTGTCGATTTCGAAGCCGGGATTGGGAGTGAGCGAGAGATCTTCGGCACACGCGGGGCCGCTGATCAGGATGAGAAGAACGGACCACAGGGCTCGGAGGGTCGGTCGAGGGTGGAACACAGGCACAGGCCAATTGATGGATTGACGAGAAAGTCAGAAGACCCGACGTGGTTCGAATGTGGCGGAAGAGCGACGCCCTCACGCTGTCGGTCTGTTGAGGATCCCCGGTGGTCGCGGGTCGGCACCAGTGGCCCGCCGGATGGGGAGATGAGGCGACTCGGGATGCGACTCCGCTGTTGTACGCGTCCGCGAGATCCGGGAAGTAAGATAGCGAGCTTTGGATCCCTGTTCGAGAACCTGCCGATGCCTGCCAATCTCACGCCCCAGTATCAGAAGGCCGAGGAACGCTACCGCCGCGCCCAGTCGGCGGAGGAACGTGTGGCGTGCCTTGAAGAGATGCTGCAGCTGATTCCCAAACACAAGGGGACGGAGAAACTGCAGGCGGATCTGAAGACACGTCTGAAGGAGACGAAGTCGGAGGCGCAGTCGGAGAAGCAGGCCCCGAAGGGGGGGAAGAGTTTTCGTTTCCCGCGGCAGGGTGCGGGGACCGTGATTCTGTTGGGGGGTCCAAATTCGGGGAAGAGCCGGATTCTGGCCGAACTGACCAACGCCGAGCCGAACGTCGCCGACTTCCCGTTCTCAACGCATGAACCCTTGCCGGGCATGATGAACTGGGAAGATGTGAAGGTGCAGTTGATCGACACTCCACCGGTCGCGCCGGGTCATCTGGAGCCGTACCTGCTCGGATTCGTTCGCTCGTCGGATCTGGTGCTGCTGTGCTTTGACGGGAGTTCGGATGATGCGGCTGAAGAGACGGCCTCACTCGTCGAGGAGTTTTCGAACCGCAAGACGCACTTCGCGGCCCAGACAGCGTTCGATGAAGAGGATCTGGGCCGTCTGTCGGTGAGGACGCGGCTGGTCGTTACGCGAGGCGCTGATCCTGATGTCGAGACCCGACTGGATTTGTTCCGCGAGGTTTGCGCACTGGAGGTTCCTGTGCTGCGGGTGGAGCTGACCGATCCCGAATCATGCCAGTCATTGCGGGGAGACATCTTCGAGGCGCTCGAGTTGATCCGGATCTATACCAAGCGGCCGGGGCAGCCTGCCGAGCGAGTCGATCCGTTCACGATTCCTCGCGGGGGGACTGTCGAAGATCTGGCCGAGCGGGTTCACCGTGATCTGGCGAAAAATCTCAAGCATGCCCGGGTGTGGGGTGCCAGCGCGCATGATGGTCAGACGGTCGGCCGGGACCACATCCTGGCAGAGGGCGATGTTGTCGAGCTGCACGCGTGATCGCGGCCGGTGCGTGCCCGGAGAAGAGACGGGTGTTGCGGCGAGTTACGGCTTCTCTTCGTCGCCGCAGACGCACACCATTTCTCCGCAGCCGGGGCAGCCGTTGCCGTACTTGTCGCGGACAGCCTGTTCGAGGTCGATGCCGGCGACGTTGGCAATGGTGGCCAGCCAGGCGAGCACGTCGGCGAATTCTTTGGCGAGGGCCTCCCGATCGCTGCCCCGGAGGGCGGCGGCGAGTTCGCCCACCTCTTCCATGAGCCACATGAATGTCCCGTCGACACCGCGTGCCTCATCCTTCCGGGAGTACATGCGGTCGATGAGATTCTGAAGATCGCGGAGAGTCAGCACGAGGTCCTCATTGAATCGACAAAGTTCGCAACAGAATGGGAGCGGCGGATTCTAGAGCGTATCGGGCATGCGTGTCGCGTCGCCGGCCATGACGTCCAGTCGAGGTCACGGTCACTGGGTTGCAGGGGCGTTGCCTTCGACGGGAGCGAAGACGCTGCGTGACGTCATCCGATGGTGGCGAGGACCTGATTGTTGGCGACCTGGTCTCCGACGGTGACATCGATGGTGGCGACGGTTCCGGAAGCCGGGCTGTTGACGGGGACTTCCATTTTCATTGCTTCCAGAATCAGCAGGGGTTCCCCTTCGCTGACGCTATCGCCGATGTTCACGTGCACACGGAGGACCTTTCCGGGCATCTGGGCGCGGACTTCGGCCGCCGCGGCCGAGGCGGTTGTCGACGAATCTGTTGCGCCCCCGGCCGCGGCGAGTTGCAAGTCGACGGTGTAGTTCTTGCCGTTGACGCGGGCGGTATTGCCGTCGATCTGAAGGTTGAACCGCTTGCCGTTGACCGTGAGATCGTACGCAGCCGGGCCGGGATTCGATGCGGACGGGGAGGCAGCGGCCCTGGAGGGGGCAGCGGTTTGCTGCTTGTTGATTTTGCGAACGCCGACGGTGGCTTCTCCCTTGAGGAAGGCAATTCCTTTGGTGCCGCAGGTGGCGATGATGAACAGGTGCTCGTCGGTTTCGGAGAACCCGTGCTCTCGGCAGATCTGTCGGGCAGCTTCGAGCCCCTTGGTCGGGTCGGCGTTGTTGCGGGTAATCGGCGGGGTGGTGGTCGGTTCCAGTCCGAGTTGTTCGCTGGCGAGTGCGACCACTTCCGGATCGGGCGGGACGGGGGTTTTTCCGAAGTAGCCCAGAACCATCTGGCCGTAGGGTTCGGCGATTTTCTTCCACTCGCCGAACATCACGTTGTTGAAGGCCTGCTGGAAATAGAACTGCGAGACGGGCGTCACGCTCGTTCCGAAGCCTCCTTTGCGGACGACATCAGACATGGCCCGAATGATCTCGGGGTACTTCTCCATAATCCCGTTGTCGCGGAGCATCTGGGTATTTGCCGTCAGCGCCCCGCCGGGCATGGGACTCCAGGGGATTTCGGGTTCCACGGCAACTGCTTCGGGGGGCATGAAGT
>CAZUXX010000081.1:0-9930 GCA_964624215.1 uncultured Planctomycetaceae bacterium | reverse complement strand
CAATGTCCTGGTTCCGCAGTCGGAGACACCCGCGCGACTGTGCCTTGCCGATCGTCGTCTCGTCAATCGTCCCGTGGATCCCGTAGCTGTCACCCAGCGAGATCCAGAACTCACCCAGCGGGTTCTCGGGATCATCCGCGGCAATCACGCGGTCCGGACCGTAGTACGTCGGGTTCTCCAGCTTTTCCTGAACGGTGAACTCTCCCACAGGAGTACTGCCGTCCTTCCCGATCCCGACCGGGAACCGGGCGACAAAGTAACCATGGGAATGCACCGTCAGTTCAAACCGCCGCAGATCGACCACCGCTGCAAACGGTCCCGGCAAAACCTTCAGCTGCTGTCCCGCCCGGATCTGACGGGGATCGACCCGGTTCAGCTTCGCCAGGTACTGCCACGAAACGCCATTCGCCCGGGCAATGTCCTGCAGCACATCACCCGCCTGCACCACGTACGGATCGAGGTAGTGTGGCGTCGGCTGGAAGTAGATCTTCCGGGCCGTCTGCGTGATGCGAGACATCAGTTCGTCGCGCCGCTCGGGCTGCTCCCAGTACATCGTCGAAAGTTCGCGATGGGCCTCGACATCCTGACCCGCGGCAATCATCTGATCCACCCGCGCCCAGAACGCGGCATCGCGCGATTGCTGCGTCTCGAAGGACGTCGTCGCCCGCAGGAACTCGGCGGTCTCCGCATCCGGAGAAGCCTCGGTCGCCGCGGTCTGCTGGATCACCCCGGCTCCCGTAACCCCACTCCTGTCGGGGACCACGTTCATGTTGTACGAATCGGCTGTGACGACATCGCGGGAGGGACCATAACCCTCTGCCGTCGCACCCCGCTGGGGAACGCTGTCGGCCGGAACGAACTCAAGGTGAGCGCGGCCGAACGGTGTCTGCGGCGGAGCCGTTGCTGCCGCGGTCGAACTCGGGGAATCCGCCGGCACCAGGACCGGGAAGTCCGCGCTCGCATCCGAGGCCGCGACACCATGCACACTGAAGTCAGGACGCTTCTCCATCGTCGCCGAGAACGACTCCTCGATCGGAGGCTCACCACCAAAATACGGAGAGTCCGGCGACGCCGCAGCCAGGGCCTCCGACCCGGCTCCGTCGAGATCAACCCGTGGGTCGGCCGCAAATCGGGTCACCGCAGCGTCCGAGATATCCGTCTCCTCGACCGCGACCGAACCTTCCGGGTCACCCGAAGCTGCACCCGGCAACCACCCCAGCCGCCAGGCCGTCGTCGCCGCGACGCACGAAAGCACAAGAAACCAGAAGCGGAACGAGTGCAGCGGATGTTGTGTGGTGCGGCGATCCATCGCGTCCATCCTTGAACGAAAAACGGCGGCACAAACTGAAACGAACGAGGCGACAAAAGGCGAATCACGAACGCGGCATCGCCGCCTCGAAGGCGATCTACTCCTCCACCACCGGCTCCGGCGGGACGGAATAGTACATCTGGTCCCGCTGCGTGGCCGGCTGGGCATTCAGCTTCCACAGATTCGCCGGCCGCAAAAATGTCGGCACAGCGCATCCACTCAGGCTGAGCAGCAGGCCTGACAACAGGCATGTCGTGAGGGGGAAGAGCAATCGGCGCATGACGGGTCAACACAACGTAGGCGGCGAGTGCGCAACTGCGTCAGAATCGACACAAACGGAGGGATGGGACCGTAACCCCACCGGGATTTTGCCGCCAGACCTGTGCGGCCAATGCCGCCGAAATCAGCCCGGCACTGGCGAGAACTGCGCCTTTGAGAACGAATCCCGCTCGGTCACCGACTTTTCCGCAGGAATTCGCAGCACCCTTGCCCCCGGGCTGCCGACGCGCGAGCGTCACTCGCCCACGGGGAGCTCAGGCAAGAATCTCGTGGATCACGTGCCCGAAGTCCTGTTCAAGCCGCTGATGACCAGGAACCTGCATCCGATGCGGATCGAGACCAAGCTGATGCAACAGCGTCGCGTGGATGTCAGTCACATAATGCGGATGCTCAACCGCGTGAAAGCCGATTTCGTCCGTCGCTCCGTGAGCAACACCCCCCCGCAGCCCGCCGCCGGCCAGCCACACACTGAAGCCGTATGGATGATGATCCCGCCCGTCCGCCCCCTGTGACCCCGGCGTGCGGCCAAACTCCGTCGCGAACACCACCAGCGTTTCGTCCAGCAACCCCCGCTGCTTCAGATCCCGCAACAGCCCCGCAATCGGACGATCCACCTGTTCGGCCAGTTGAGAATGTCGCGTCTTGAGATTCGAGTGCTGATCCCACGCCCCGGCAGCTCCATCCCCGTGCATGATCTGAACAAACCGCACCCCGCGCTCGACAAATCGCCGGGCAGCGAGAAGCTGCTGACCAAACGGCCGGGTCGTCGGTTGATCCAGTCCGTACATCGCCTGCGTCGCGGCAGTCTCGTTCTCGAAGTGAATCGCTTCAGGAACCGCGGTCTGCATCCGGAAGGCCAGCTCGTACGACTTGATCCGCGCATCCAGCGCAGCATCATCCGGGTAACGCTCGCGGTTGAACTCGTTCAGTCGGCGAATCAGATCGAACGACAGTCGCTGCTGCTCGTACGGCAGATCCCCTTCGGGACGCGCATAGTCAAGCGGATTCTTCGGATCGATCTTCAACGACACTGCATCGTACGCCGGACCGAGATAGTGGCCGTCCCGCGTATCAAAATAACGCGGCCCCATGCTGATGAACTGCGGAAGGCTCTCATTCAGGGTGCCCAGTCCCCACGTAACCCACGCGCCGATCGTCGGCACCCGTGGATCAAGCATGTGACGCCCGGAATGAAACTGCACCTGGGCCCCGTGATTGTCATCCGTCGTCCACATCGAACGGACCACGGCGATATCATCAATGCACGTCCCGATATGCGGGAACCAGTCGCTGACTTCAATCCCGCTCTCCCCGCGCGGCCGGTACCCCACCTGCAAGGGATACAGAGTGTTCCGCTGCTGACCGTTCGCATCATTCACCACCACAACCCGCACTCGCTTCAGCCGCTCGGGATCCTGCACCCCCGCGAATGGCGTCTCGTTGATCGACTTCCACGCCCACTTGTTCAGCGCCGGCTTCGGATCAAAGCTCTCCAGGTGACTCACCCCGCCACGCATAAACAGCCAGATAACGTTCTTCGCCTTCGGCACCCGCTGTGGCTGCCGCGATCCCTCCGCCAGTCCCTCGCTGCGCGCACTCTGCTCAAGAAGCGATGCCAGTGCGATACCCGCCAGTCCCCGCATCGCACCGCGGCGACTGACCGTCCACGACGGTTCCATCGAACTTGAAAACTGCGGCATCATCGGATCGTGATGAAGTCGTTGTGATTCAGAAGAACGTGCACCAGACGGGTGCGGACACTCGCATCGCCAGGCTCCGCACTCAATAGCTGCGCCATCTCCCGGCAGTACTCCCGGCATGCGGCCTGTTCCTCCTCGGTCGGAGTCCGCGCCAGAAGCTCGAAGAACGCCCGACTAATGAACTCGTCGAGCGATCCGGCATCCGCAAACCGCCCGGCAATCCCGCTGGAACATTCGAACGTCAGGCGACTGTTGGCCAGGGCCAGAGCCTGCTGGGGAACAATGCTTTCACTGCGACGGTAACACTGCTGCAGGTCCGCATCGTCAAACATCGACAGAAACTGGTCCTGATGATCACGCGAGTGACGGAAGTACAGGCTGCGGCGTCGACTGCCAGGCCCCGGATCAACCGGCGGTCCTCCCAGCGTCTGGTCCAGTTCCCCGGCGGCATACAGCAGACTGTCACGCACAATTTGCGATTCCATCCGCCGTGGGTTCATCCGCCAGTAAAAGCGGTTCGTCGCATCAGCCGCGAGCGTTGCCGCATCAGCCTCCGCCGTCGACGACGTCCGGAGGTACACCTCCGAAAGCATCATCAGACGATGCAGATGTTTCAGGCTCCAGCCAGACTCGATCAGTTCGACCGCCAGCCAGTCGAGGAGCTCCCTGTGCTCGGGCTCCGGTGTTCTCCGCCCGAAGTCAAACGCGCTCGCCACCAGGGGCTCTCCGAAGTGCCGCATCCACACGTGATTGACGATCACCCGCGCCGTCAGGGGGTTCTCACGCGCCGTGATCCACCGCGCCAGCGCCAGCCGTCGCCCCGTGCTGGTCTGAGGATAAATCGGCGCGTAGTCATTCTCCGTGTGCTCGGGGGTCTCGAGCGCCTTGCGACTCGCTCGTAGCGACGTGTAACTGGCGTTGTCTGAGGTCAGTGCCGCGCGGGCCTTCTGTGCCTCCTGCAGTCTTTTCCGGGCTGCCGCCAGCTTCTTCTCATCCGATCCCGCCGCGAGGACGTCGACCTCGGCGGAAAGCATCCGGACATGGTGTTCGGCCTGTGCGGCGTTCAGCGTCAGTTCCGCGACGGTCGAATCCGCGGCACGATCGCGGTACCGTGCCAGGTCGGCATCGCGCCTCGCTTCCCACGACGTCAGCTCCGCCTCGGCCAGCGCCAGCCGCGCTTCAGCAAGCTTCAGTCCGGCCGTGGCTGACTCCAGAGTCTGGGCCGGCTCGTTCGACGCCTCCGTCATCGGAACCGACGGATCGAGAGCCTCAATGCGCAGCGAATCGAACGCCGCCGTCGCATCAAAGGCCGACAGACTCAGTCGATTTCCCGCGGGACGCTCCGGCAGTCGGTACGCCAGTTGGAACTCATCGTTGATCCACACGTTGACCAACCGGTCACGAACGGCAAACCGAATCGTTAACGGCTCGCCCACGGGGATCGGTCGCGCCTTCAGACCATCAGGCGGGTAGGTCGTCTTGCCGTCCCGGGTCCAGGCAATCTGCAACTTCGGCCCGGAAGCATACGCGCTCGTATACACAAAGTTCTCCGTCCCCGGCTCGTCTCCCTGATCAAACCGGAACGTCACCGACTTGTACGTCGTTCCCCCCGTCGTCGTATACCGGCACGTCAGATCGAAGTCCCGAGGCAACGGTTCACGCAAACGCGCCAGCGCCATGTCCCGACTCGCCCGGGTCTGCAGCAGTTGACCCTCCCTGAATTCCCATCCCTCTCCCGTCAACTCCCAGACGTCAGGCCGTGGTCCGTCAAATTCCTCCTGCAGCGTAAATCGGGGACTCTGCTCCCCCGCCGCCGGCCGTGCCGCTTCCTTCGCCGCAATCGTGTCGCGATGAGAAATCGCCGCCTCGAGCGCCATCCGGGCCTTCTCGATCGCCGCCACACGGACCGCCCGCTGGTCTTCGAGTGACGACTCCCGCAGCGCCGGAGCCCACGCCTCAAACGGCAATTCAACAGGGGTGATCGGCGGAGCAAACTCGGCAAACAGTTCGGGCACCGACGGGACGATCGTCACCTCCGGATCAGGATTCTTCGGATCCCCCTTCCGATGCAGTTGCGTCACCGCATCCAGCTGATCGTCAAACACACGTGGCAGACCGTCTTTCTCCAGATCCGCCTCTCCCGGTACCGGATCCAGCCGCACCTGATGCGGTTCGAAGATCGCCCGAAAGCTGTAGTAGTCAATATGCGAGATGGGGTCGTACTTGTGGTCATGGCACTTCGCACAGTCCAGCGTCAGACCAAGAAACGCCTTCCCCGTATGCTCGATCGTACTGTCCAGCCACGTCGTCCGGTTGAACAGGTAATAGTTGCGGGCCAGAAATCCCGTCGCACGCACCACATCAGGATCGCCCGGCGCCAGCTCGTCGCCAGCAAGCATCTCCTGGATCATCCGGTCGTAGCCCTTGTCTTCATTCAGCGACTCAATGATCCAGTCCCGCCAGTGCCACAAATGCTTCTGACTGTTGCGAAGCTGGTTCCCCAGCCCGTACCAGTCGGAGTACCGCCAGATATCCATGAAGTGCCGGCCCCACCGCTCCCCATACCGGGGGCTCGCCAACAGCTCGTCGACGATCTCCTCATACGGACGGGGATCCGCCAGTTGACTCGCCGTCGGAGGCAGACCAATGAGGTCGAGGTACATCCGCCTCAACACGATCGTCCGCTCGGCACGCGGCTGAGCAACAAGCCCGCGCGCCGCATGCGCCGCCGAGAGAAATGCATCGACCGGCGTCGACACCCCAGGCGTCGCTCGGCCCGGGTCGGGCACCGCCGGACGGACAATCGGACGATACGCCCAGTGGTCCAGCGGACCCGACGGCAGAACTTCGTCCGGAGCGGAAGCACCCTCTTCGATCCAGCGGCGGAGCAGGGCAATCTCCGCAGCCTTCAGGGCCGTCCCCTCCTCAGCCGGAGGCATCCGCTCATCGTCGCCCGCAGCAACCCGTGCCAGCAGCAGGCTCTCATCAGGCTCGCCAGGGACAATCACACCCCCGCTGTCGCCGCCGGCGAGCATCACCTCGCGTGTCTCCAGACGCAGCGACGCCTCCTGCTTCAGCACCCCGTGGCAGGAGTAGCACTTCTCCTCCAGCAGAGGTTTGACGTCCCGCAGGTAGTCAACCGGTTCGTCCGCCGCAAGGAGGAATCCCCCCCACAGCAGCGCAGAGATACATACACACAGCGACAGTCGCATCGCAGACATCGCAGGACAAATCGGTTAGGCCCGATGTATGGAGGCTATCGCTTCCCCCAACGGATTGCCACTCGTTACCGACCTCCTGCGGCAGAATCTGTCGGCAGGACGGTCACCCGGCTTGACCAGCCCTCCACCCGTCCGGGAGCGGCTTACTCCCGGATCTGTCCGCTGCCGTACACGACGTACTTGTAGCTCGTCAGTTCCTTCAGTCCGCACGGACCGCGGGCATGGAACTTGTCGGTGCTGATCCCAATCTCCGCTCCCAGACCGAACTGACCACCGTCATTGAACCGCGTGCTCGCATTCACCAGCACCGCCGACGAATCAACCTCGGCCGTGAATCGCTGCGCGGTCGCCAGATCCCGCGTCACGATGCTCTCGGTATGTCCGGAACCATACTCGTGAATCCGCCTGATCGCCTCGTCGATCGAACCGACGACCTTCGACGACAGTATCAGGTCCAGATACTCCGTCCGGTAATCCTCTTCCGTGGCAGGCTCCGCCGTGGCAAGAAGTTCACACGTCCGCTCATCACCGCGAACCTGCACTCCCCGATCGGCCAGAGCCGGCCCGGCCAGAGCGAAAAACTCCTTCGCCACATCGGCGTGAACCAGCAGCGACTCCGTCGCATTGCACACCCCTGGCCGCTGACACTTCCCGTTCAGCAGGATCGACAACGCCATCTCCAGGTCAGCCTGACGGTCGACATACACGTGGCAGATCCCGTCGAAATGCTTGATCACCGGCATCGTCGCTTCACTCGCCACGCGTTCGATCAAACCCTTTCCGCCCCGCGGAATCGTCACGTCGATCCGGTCAGACATCCGCAGGAACTCACCGACCGCGGCCCGGTCCGTCGTACTGACCAGTTGCACGGCGTGCTGCGGTAACCCCGCCGCTTCCAGACTCTCCGACAGCAGACGATGCAGAGCCAGATTGCTGTGCAGAGCCTCCTTGCCACCGCGGAGAATCACGGCGTTCCCACTCTTCACGCACAGCGCCGCAGCATCGGCGGTCACGTTCGGACGCGACTCGTAGATAAAAAACACCACCCCCAGCGGCACCCGCACCTGAGTGACCACCAGCCCGTTCGGCCGAACGTTCGAACTGATGATCTCCCCGACCGGATCAGGCAGCAGTGCCACTTCTTCAAGGGCCGACGCAATTCCCTCGATCCGCTCCGGCGTCAGCCGCAGGCGATCAATCTGCGCCGACGTCAGTCCGTACTCGGGGGCTTTCTCAATGTCCCGGGCATTCTCCTCCGTCAGCATCGACGACTCGCTGCGGATCCGTTCCGCCGATCGTCTCAGCCAGTCGATCTTCTTCTGCCCCGGAACCGAAGCCAACTGGCGGGAGGCGGCTTTCGCCTGGTCGGCAATCTGTCGGCAGGATGTACTCAGGTCCATGACGGTCAGCAACTTCAACAAGGAACACGGTCGAAACAGCGAATCATAGCAACTCAGCCGGGAAGCCCTCAGCGAGCGTCCAGCCGGGAGCACAGAACAACCCGCGTCCGTCCCGACATCCGGGCATACACCAGCGTCCCCGCGTGTCCCCCGGTGAGCGGCAACTTGCGGCGGACGGCCTCGGCCTGAATCGGCACATGGCGGCACTTGATCTCCACCTGCCCCCAGCCCGATTCCCGCACAGCACGGCGAATCTCCCGATCGTTATTCGGCAGCACCGCCGTCACCTCAAACGGAGTGACGAACGGCGACTCCACCAGTGCATCGCCGGAAAGATACTCCTCGGCATCATCCAGCCGCCACAACCCCAGACGCTCTGCCAGCAAATCCACCAGCCCCGCCCGCACGACCGCCGGATCGGGATCGTACAAAAACCGGCCATGCGGCTGCACATTCGTCATCGCTGCGAGCGGATGCCCGGCAATCGTCTCTCCCGCCGGCAGTACCGTCGCCCGCCAGGAGGCGTCGCTCCGCAGTTCTCCAAACCAGATGGTCGCCTCCTTGCACTCCCCGCCGAGGCTCACCAGTTCAACTTCCGCCTCCGGAAACTTCCCACCGAAATTGCTCGCCGGCGACACCTTCAACGCGGCGCCAGTCGCACTCGGCAGCCGCGTCTGTAGCCATGCCAGATCCGGCTCGTACTGCTCCAGTCGAATGGTCCGCCCCTTCGACGAGCGGCGATCAGGGTCAATATGAACATACCGCCCGGCGATCTCGATCGACCGCACATCCGCGGTTTGCGTCGTCAGCCGCGATGCAACCTCGTAGACCTCGGCATTCATCCGCGTTCGCAGGCATGCCGCCGGATCGGCATCCACCGCAAGCACCTGATGCTCGCGGGCCAGCGCAATCGCGTCACTGCCAATGCCGCAGCACAGATCCAGAATCTGCACATCATTCGGGACACGTGCAAAGCGCGTCGCCTTGTGCAGAGCCACCGCTTCCGGAGTCGACTGTTCCAGCCCCTTGCGGCTCAGCCACATCCGAGCGGCTCGTGAGAACTTTCCCGCCGCACGGCCTCGCAGCTCCGAAATCTCCAGCGCCGCGCGGACCACGTCCGCCGGCCACTGCTTGCGCAGCTCAGCCTGAACTTTCAGCTCAGGTCCCCGGGCCGCGGCGATCGCCTCGAACACATCAGGGTGCTGCCTGAGCTGATCGAGCAGGGCGCATTCGTCGATGCAGTCAGGCATCTGTTCGAATCACAATCATCGACGCTTCGGAGAGCGACGTCGCGTTCCGGCCCCGGTCCGTGTCCGGAACGCTTCGCCCTTCTCGGAACTCCGTCGGGGGCATCGCCCCGGCACGTCGCACACCGGGGCGATTCACCCCTTACTCAACGATCTCCAGCAGCTCAACCTCGAAGATCAGCATCTGGTTCGGACCGATCTTCGGAGGCGACCCCCGCAGCCCGTACGCCAGATCCGCCGGAACGAACAGCTTCCACTTCGAACCAACTGGCATCAGTTGCAGCGCTTCGACCCAACCGGGAATCACACCCCCGACCGGGAACGTCGCCGGAGTCCCCCGCTCCACCGAACTGTCAAACACACTGCCGTCGGCCAGCGTCCCGTGGTAGTGCGTCTTCACCCGGTCATTCACCGTCGGCTTCGGTCCCCGGCCTGCCTTCAGAACCTGGTACTGCAGTCCGCTCGGCAGCGCAACGACCCCCTCCTTCTTCGCATTCTCGGCCAGGTACTTTTGCGCAGCGGCTCCATTCGCCTCCGCCACTGCACGCTGCTCCTGCGGCATCTGGCTGAGAATCTGCTTCCGCTCGAACGCCTGCATCGCCGCTTCCATCTCCGCATCCGACAGCTGCAGCTCCTGTTCCTTCAGAGCGTCGATGATGCCGCGGGCAAACACGTCCGGATCCAGCTCCACACGGTTGCGGTTCATCTGCCGTCCGATGGTCACCCCGATCGTGTAGCTGATCTTCTTCTCTTCCGTATCAATCTGGGCCTCCT